>SABV01000047.1 GCA_009928855.1 Erysipelotrichia bacterium
ATCGACTGTATAACCTCGCGCCTGAACATTTTGTAGCAGGTTTCCATGTCGGTGAGATTCAGATCGGTGAACATATTCGAAAGTAGCGTCAAAAACCTGTTGCCGAGCGAATGCCAGAAAAACAGCACGCGATGAGCCCCACCACCTTGAAACCTCGAACCATAGACCACGTCAGCTTTGTTTTCGAGTATCGGCTTCATCAAGACCGGGTATTCTGACGGGTCGTATTCAAGGTCGGCGTCTTGAATAACCACACAGTCGCCGCTAACCTCTTTAAGGCCAGAACGCAGAGCAGCACCCTTACCACGATTGCGGTCGTGATAAATAACTTTGTCTACTGTCGCTTCGAGCTCTTCTTTTAAAAGTTCGCGGGTGCCGTCAGTCGAAAAATCATCGATAATGACAATTTCTTTTTCTTTAACCGGTGATTCTTTTATCTTGCGAATAATCTCTCTTAGCGAAGATTTTTCGTTATAAACAGGCACGACAACTGAAAGTTTCATTAGCTCTCCTCGCCTCGCGATAGCCGGTAATTGCGGCTATTGATATTACATTTTTTGTATGTATTGTGCAATCGGCAATTTTTATTTTAAGCCCCCCGGGGCATGAATTAAAACCCTTCGCAACTTTGTTGCCCGTTTTTGCACAGAGACTCTTTTGCATCGCATTGCTTGTCAATTCATGCGCTTGTTGCTATTATCGCGAGTGAAACTATTTAAAATGCATCATGTGAGGTTTTTATGAAAGTTATGATTACCGGCGGTGCCGGATTTCTTGGTATAAATCTTTGCCGTTACCTGCTCGCACGCGGCGACGAGGTCGTGGCGCTCGATATTGCCGATTTCGATTACCCTGAACGCGATCGCATAACTGTTGTTAAAGGCGATATTCGCAATGCCGGCGATGTTGCCCGCGCCCTCGAAGGCTGTGACCGCGTTGTGCACTGTGCGGCCGCTCTGCCCCTTTATACTCCTGAAGATATTTATACGACCGATATCGAAGGCACACGAACCGTGCTGGGCGAGGCCGAAAAACTTGGAGTTAAGAGATGTGTGCACGTTTCTTCGACTGCTGTTTATGGCGTGCCAGACCATCACCCGCTTTATGAAGATGATCAGTTGATCGGTGTCGGCCCTTACGGCGAAGCGAAGATTGAGGCCGAAAAAGTCTGCTTTTCGTTTCGAGATCGGGGAATGTGCGTGCCGGTTATCAGGCCGAAGTCATTCGTCGGGCCAGAGCGGTTGGGCGTTTTTGCCATGCTCTATGACTGGGCCAGCGAGGGCAGGGGGTTTCCGATTCTTGGCAAAGGCCGCAACCTCTACCAGTATCTCGACGTCGAAGACCTGTGTGAGGCAATTTATATCTGTCTGACCGGCGAAGAGGCCGTCGTTAACGATACTTTTAATATAGGTGCCAAAGAATTCGGAACTTTCAGAGATGATTTTCAGGCGGTTCTCGATCGTGCCGGGTTTGGCAGACGAATTGTGCCGTTTCCGGCCGGCCCGGCGATAATGATTTTGAGGCTGCTCGAAAAACTTAAGCTGTCGCCCCTGTATAAGTGGGTCTACGAAACCGCCTGCCAGGAATCATTCGTCTCAATCGAGAAGGCCGAAAAAAAGCTTGGTTTTACGCCGAAATATTCGAACAAGCAGGCGCTTATTCGTAATTATGAATGGTATCTGGCTAACAAAGCCAATTTTGCCAATGCCTCAGGTATCTCACATCGCGTTCCCTGGAGCCAGGGCATTCTTAAACTGGTCAAGCTGCTTTTCTGATTCGTAATGTCATTGCGTGTTTGCCTGAGCGGCGAACTTTATGCTGTTTTTCGGAGGCTTTGTAAATGATTCTCGTTACCGGTGGCGCTGGTTTTATCGGTTCTGTTCTGGTCTGGGCGCTTAATCAGCGTGGTTTTAGTGATATCCTTATTGTCGATCACCTCGCGGCGGGCGAAAAATGGAAAAATCTCAGAGCGCTCAAATATGCCGACTACTGCGAAAAAGGCGATTTTTTGGCTTATCTTGAGAAAGGCGCTTTTGACGGCCGCAAGTTTGAAGCGGTTTTTCATCTTGGCGCCTGTTCAAGCACCACCGAGACTGATTCGAGCTATCTGGTCAAAAATAATTTTGAGTTCAGCAAAGCGCTGGCGATGTGGGCCGAAAACCGCGGCGCCCGCTTTATTTATGCCAGCAGTGCCGCCACTTACGGCGACGGTGAATGTGGCTTTGCCGATGACGTTGCCGAAATTGAGGGTCTGACGCCACTCAATATGTATGGTTATTCGAAGCAGATGTTCGATCTATGGCTTAAACGCAGGGGCCTGCTCGATAAATTCGTCGGCCTCAAGTTCTTTAACGTGTTTGGCCCGAACGAATATCACAAAGGCTCGATGCGCAGTTTTATTCTGAAGTCTTTCGAGCAGATTCAGCAGACCGGTCAGGTGCAGCTTTTTAAGTCGCACCGTTCTGATTACAAAGACGGCGAGCAGCTTAGAGATTTTGTTTATGTAAAAGACGCCGTAGACATGGCTCTGCACTTTCTCGATAATCCGGTTGGGGGGCTATTCAATATAGCTACCGGCTCTGCCCGAAGCTGGAACGACCTGGTAAAGGCTACTTTTGCAGCCATGAACCTGCCGGCGAAGATTAACTATGTCGAGATGCCCGAATCTATACGCAACCAGTATCAGTATTACACACGGGGCGATATCACAAAAGTGCGTGCGAGCGGTTACGACAAGCCTCTTCATACTCTTGAACAGGCTGTCGATGACTACGTTAAAAATTACCTTGTTTCTACCGCCTACGTTGGTGCTACTGTTCGCTGAGCGAGTGTGTTGTTAAATTTGAGTTGTTGTAGTATTCTTGTTGCATACCCTTATGAGAGGTAGCTGATGCGAAAATTCACTGCCAAAATTCTTATGTTGGTTGTGTTGGCGTTTTGCCAGTCACAGCCCGGTCTGCTGTTTCAAACGCCTGCTATGGCGGCTGAAGAAATCGTGGCTGAAGCTGCCAGCGATAAAGAAGACGCCGAAATCCTTTATCAGGAAGCCATTGAACTAAAAAAACAAAGCAAACTGACTGAGGCTGCCGATGCTTATGGCCGTGCCATCAGAATAGATCGCTCTGTTCTTGCTCTCGATGATCACGGGCTTATCGAAATTCTCAAAAAAGACTGCGAAGAAAAGCTCGCAAAAAGCCCGGATGATGTTAAATTGCTCGAAACTCTCGGGTTTGTTTTTGCAGTCTGTTATTCTGACAATAAATCAGCTATTGAATGTTATGAAAAGGTTTTTAACCTGGTAACTGACGAAAAAATCAAGGAACGCACTGCCAACCTGATTGAGCGTCTTCGCTTAACAGCCCAGGAACAAGAAAGCTACGAGGCCGAAATAAGTGCGCAGCTGCGTGATGAGCGTCTCAAAACCTGGAGCGAAATGGAACGCATTGAGAAGTTTGGCGAAGACAGCGCCATGCAGCAAGAAAAATCAGCCCGTCTGGTTGATGCCTATAAATCAAAAGACAGCCTGAAAAACCGAGTGCCGCAGCTCGAAAATGAGCTCAAAGAGCTCCAGGAAGAATACGAAAAAGCGAACCGCCTCTGGTATTCTCTCAAAGATGATCTTTATGAACGCCGGCGTCGCAGACTCAAAGACGATATCGCCGCAAAAGAAGAAGAAGTTTCTAAGGCTAAAGAAGAGCTGGATGCAGCTGAAACTGCTGCTTCAGCCCTCGAAAAAGAACTTCAGGATGTTCAGAAACAGCAGGACGAAAGCCCGATAAAAACCTATGAAGAAAACGCACCGGTTGAACCGGCAGATCCATCGGTCGGGCAGTCGACAGAGCCGCCTGCTGCGCCACCCAGCAATGATTTTGGATCACCTGACTCCGGCGATCAGCCTGAACCTGAAACCCAGGAACCTTTGCCGGCTGTTGATAATCCGGATTTTCCCGGTGAAGACGCAGATGACGGCAATGCCTCTGAAGAAGGTAATGCCGCTGACGAAGGCAAACTCGAGGATCTGATCGATAATCTCTGATTATGTAAGAATTTTACAGAAATAAAAAACCGCCGACTCAACGAGCCGGCGGTTTTTTATTTAAAATCAGAGGCTGAGAGCTTCTACCGGGCAGGCAGAAACGCAGGCGCCGCATTCGATGCAGCCGTCGCCCTTATAGGCAACCTTGCCGTCTTTCATTTCGAGAACTTCAACCGGGCAGGTGCCTGTGCAGGCGCCGCAACCAACACATTTTTCAGTGTCAACTTTAATAGCCATTGTGATCTCCTTGTTCAGCAGTTTGTGCTGCTTGATTGTTAAAATATAATAATAAAATCTCATCTCGTTGTAAAGAATTATATCTTGCAAACAGATTGATTCACCGAACCGGGTCGAGGTAGAATCATTGAACTAAAAATATAAAGCGAGGGCGGGAATATGTTTGAAGAAAAGTATGCCGAGCGTGTTAAATACCTTGCGCCAAGTTCTATTCGCAAAATGATGGCGATTGCCAAAGAACTTCTTGCGCACGGAAAAACTGTTTATGAGCTGAACATGGGTCAGCCCGATATCGAATGCATACCTGAGTTTGCACAGGCAATCAATCGCAAGGCGCAAACAGGCCAGATCAATTATTCCCCATACGTTGGCGAAAAATACCTGCGTGAAACATTTGCAAGATATCTGAACAATTATTTTGATCGCCGCCATGTGCCGCACCTGATCGTTGATACCGATAATATTCTTATTACGGTTGGCGCTTCTCATGCCTTGAGCAACACTTTTCTGGCTATCTGCAACCCGGGCGACGAAGTTCTGACCATAGAACCTTTCTTCTCGCCATATATTGGCTTTCTTGCCGTTGCCGGCGGTGTTTTAAAGACGATTCCGACCTATGCCGAAAAAGATTTTGCTCTGCCCGACGAAGAAACTATCGAAAAGCTGATTACGCCTAAAACCAAGGCTATTCTGCTGAATAATCCGGCCAATCCTTCGGGCAAGATTTTCAGCAAAGAAGAAGTGGAGCGTATTGCGCGCATTTGTCTTAAGCATGACCTTTTTTTGATCAGCGACGAAGTTTATCGTGAGATGATACTGGGCGACGAAGAGGCTTTTAGCGTTTTTCAGCTTGATTTTGAAAATGACGAAATGAACGACAAGCTCAAGAATCTGCTGATAGTAATAGATTCAGCCAGTAAATCGTTTTCGCTTTGTGGCGTGCGCATCGGTTATGTTATCGCCCGCAAGCCGATGATCGATAGAATCTCGCTGGTTAATGCCCATACGGTGGCCTGTGTGTCAGATCTGCTGCAATACGGTGTTGCCGGCGCTTATGATGCTGTTCTGGCCCGACCTGACTATCTGAGGCATCTCAGGGCGACTTACAGGGAAAGGCTCGAAGTGACCATGGAGGCGATTCATGAGTTTCTGCCCCATGTGGTGGCGCCAAGGCCTGCTGGTGCGTTTTATGTGATGATCAAGTTTCCTGAACTCGAAGACGTGACCGAATACTGCCATTTTATGCTCGAAAAGTTTAATATGGGCGGCGAAACGGTTGCCGTGACCCCTGCCGGCAGTTTTTATCTGTCTCCCGGTCGTGGTTGTAACGAAGTGCGCATTGCACTGGTGGTTCCGCCTGATAAAATGCGCCGCAGCATCGAAATAATGGCAGAGGCTCTTAAGGCCTTTAAATGCTATCAAAGCAACCAGGTAAGGCCGATGCTGTAACTTTATTTGTCTTTTCCCCTCTTGAAAGAACGGGGCGAAAAGAGTATTCTACACGCCTGAATTTATCTTAGCGGAGGCTGATACAATCAATGCTCGATATTAAATGGATTCGTGCCAATCCTGACCTGTTCAAAGCTGCAATGACCAAAAGAGGAGTTGCCATTGAAAAACTCGAGCCTCTCGAAAGCCTTGACGTAAAGCGTCGTGAGCTGATCGTCAAGGTTGAGACGCTGCAGGCCGAAAGAAACAATGTAAACAAGGAAATCAGCCGGCGTAAAGCGGCAAAAGAAGCGGCAGACGACCTTTTTGCCGGCATGAAGGAAATGGGTGCCCAGATAAAGGAACTCGAAAAACAGGTTGCTGACCTTGATCTGGCGCTGAATGACATATTGCTGACCATTCCGAATGTTCCAAGTTCAACGGTTCCGGTTGGCCCTGACGAAAGTGCCAACGTTGAAGTGCGCAGATATGGCCAGCCGGCAACCTATTCTTTTGCAGTCAAAGATCACGTCGACCTGGGCACCGGTCTGGGCATTCTTGATCTCGACCGTGCCGCCAAACTTACTGGCGCGCGCTTTTCGGTGCTTACGGGCAATGGCGCGAGACTTGAGCGTGCCCTTATCAATTTTATGCTCGATGTTCACACTCAAAAACACGGCTATAAAGAAGTGCTGCCGCCTTTTATCGTAAACGCAGATTCTATGCGGGGCACAGGGCAGTTGCCAAAATTCGAACAAGATCTCTTTAAGCTGCAGGGGTTTGATTACTATCTGATTCCGACTGCTGAAGTGCCGATAACCAATCTTTATGCCGGCGAAATTCTCAAAGAAGCCGATCTTACAATCAAGCACGTGGCTTACACGCCTTGCTTCAGAAGCGAAGCGGGAAGCTATGGTCGAGACACCCGTGGCCTGATTCGTCAGCATCAGTTCGATAAGGTCGAGCTTGTCAAATTCTGTCGGCCCGAAGACTCTTACGATGAACTCGAAAAGCTTCTCGATAACGCCGAAGAAATTCTGCGGCTGCTCGGGTTACCTTACCGTGTTATGACCTTGTCGACCGGCGATCTTGGTTTTTCTGCCGCCAAGACCTATGATATCGAAGTCTGGTTGCCTTCGCAGGGTTGCTATCGCGAAATCAGTTCGTGCAGCAACTTTGAAGATTTTCAGGCTCGTCGTGCCGCGATCAGGTATAAGGGCAATGATGCAAAGGCCAAAACGGCCCATGTTCACACCATTAACGGCTCTGGTCTTGCTGTGGGCAGAACCTGGGTTGCCATTCTCGAAAATTTTCAGGATGAATCGGGCAAAATCTGTATTCCTGAAGCTTTGCGTCCTTATATGGGCGGGCAGACGCACATCGAGTCTGAAAAATAAAGATGATCAGACAGATACACTCTGTTTCTGCCACTGATGAATAAAACTGGTTTTTTTGCAATATTGTTGCTGTTGCTGGCCCTGATTGGCTGTTCTGGCGAATCAGGGCCAACTTTAAATTACTCTTATCCGATGCCGACTGATTTAAAGGTTTCGGGTATTATCGACCTCTCAGATGTTGCCGTTCACAAGGATCTTGGCGGAATACTGCCGTCTATTGTCGATTTGACGCCATTTTCTCTCAGTGTTCAAGACGACCCGGCTTTATCTGCAAGCGCCGATGGGCAGGGCAGATTTGTTTTTTCGGCAATGTCGATACGTGATCAGCTGGTAATTTTTTGTCGCCATTCGCAGTATGACAATTTTGTGCTTGAATGGATGGCTGCCAGTTCAGGAGGGCTTTACGGCGATCTCAGCGCAACGATTACCATCAGATCTACAGCGCAGTCGATGATTGCCAGATGTCTGCGCGAACGTTACGGGCGTCGCATCAGACCCGAAGAACTTAAGCTCGAGCATATCAACACGACCGTCGATGCTATTGCCAGCGTGCTCGAAAAACACCCTGAAAAACTGGCAACTCAGAGCCTTGATCAGGTGCCTGAAGTAAAAGCCGCTTATACCGCTATGGCAGACGCTTTGCATAATGGCAACTCTGGCGCTTACCCGAATAATTTTGTTTTGATGCTTTACATGGGCGGTGATAACAGTCTTTCTTCGTATATTGCCGCAAATATTGATGATATTGCCGACGCCGGTCTGCCTTCCGGAACTCAGATTCTTATTCAGGCCGATTTTCCGATTGATGGCATGAAGAGGCTGATGATTTCGGGAAAAAAAGTTGTTGAGCTGGCTGCTGTCGGCCATGTTGACTCAACTTCCGGGGCTGTCATTGCTGATTTTGTGTCATGGTCACGGCGCGTTTTTCCGGCCGCCAGATATGCTCTGGTTATCAGTTCGCATGCCGACGCCTGGAAAAACTCTTCAAGCATGAGAGGCGCGCTCATTACCGATAACAGTGCCGATAAAACCGGTGATCCGGTCGAAATAGCCGCTTATATTCAGGGAGCGTTGCAGACTTTTGAGGGTTACCACCGGCCTCTTGACCTTCTGGTGTTCGACGCCTGCAGTATGGCTACCATTGAGGTTGCGCTGCAGTTTCGCAACTGTGCGGCCTATACTGTGTTTTCGCAGGCGTTTGTGCCGGCTTCCGGGTTTCCGTATGGCAGTATCGTCTCGGCAATTGCAGCCAAAGGCGTCGAAAAGCTTGATTCCAGGGCAATTGGCACTCTGATTTGCGATGAGTATCGTAAAAAGTATATCGATGCGGCCATCAGGTTGCCTGCTACGGTTTCTATGGTTAATAACTCTGCTTTTGCTTCGTTTATGCCGGTTCTGAATAAATATTTTGCCGCAATCCATGCAGAAAAAGACTTGTTGGCTACAGTGCTTGCTAATTTGCGTGACAGCCTCGAAGTTTTTTCTGAGGAAGGCGATAAAAAATACGTTGTTCAGGCCTTTGAAAAGGCTGAATATCGTGATCTTCGCAGTCTGGTGGAGAATGCTGAAAACCCGATGCCCTCTATAAAAATCGAGAGTGAAGATCTGCTTGATGAATTCGCAGGGTTGATAGCCGTTAATTATCGCTCTGCTGTCGCTTTTCCCGGTGCGACTGGCCTTTCGATAACTTTGCCTGATGCCCAGACTTATGCGACTGAATATGTTGGCAGTTCACCGTCAAAGTATTTTCAGCTTGAATTCTGCCAGACAACAATCTGGGAAGACCTTCTCGCCGCAATCTGTGCTGATTGACAGGGCAAACGCATTAAATTCATGAATTCCGGCTCTGCACCCGGAATCCAGTTCAATTGAAAATCTAATGTATTTTAGTGCGTTGGCCATCTGCTGATTGATACCATCTTGACATGGGTTGATGGGCGTTTTATAATAACCTGTTTCTGCATATAGACACACAAAACAAGGAGCTTTTTGCATGCGCAGCCCCATACACAGAGAAGGCTATGTTATAGCCGGTTCTCTGCTGACTCTGGCGGTCATTTTTTCGACAATCAGTCGCTGGCTTGGTCGAATTTTTTATCTTGCCACGGCTTTTACGCTTTATTTTTTCCGCGATCCCGAACGTGATATTCCGCAAGGTGACTGCCTTATTGTTTCGCCGGCCGATGGCAAAGTCGTAGGTATCGATTCTGTCGAGCATGTGCCGTTTATCGATGGCCCGGCCAAGCGTGTCAGTATTTTCCTCTCAATTTTTGACGTTCATATCAATAGAGCTCCGATTCAGGGCAAAATTGCTTATCGGCACTATACCCCGGGCGAATTTCTGGCGGCTTTTGAGCCTAAGGCTTCGATAAATAACGAGCAGAATGCTGTTGGCATTGAAGATGCCGATGGTTACAGGGTTCTGGTTAAGCAGATTGCGGGCCTTATTGCCCGCCGTATTCTGTGCTGGAAAAACCCGGGCGACAAAGTAGAAGCAGGTGAGCGCTTCGGTCTGATCAGGTTTGGTTCACGCACCGAAATTTATATGCCTCTCAATGCTCACATAGAAGTAAAGCTGGGGCAAAGGGTTCAGGGCGGTTCAAGTATAATAGCGAGAAGATGCTGAAATGACAGAAGAAACTGTCAAGGCACAGCCCGAAACTGCGGTTAAAGATAAGCGGCGTTTTGTCAGCAGGCATCTTTCTATTTTGCCAAATGCCTGCACTTCGATGAATCTTTTTTGCGGTTACGCGTCTGTGGTGATGACCTCGCAGGGCGAATTTCTTCTGGCGGGCTGGCTGATCATGCTGGCTAATATTTTTGATATTCTCGATGGCCGTCTGGCTCGGTTGACCTCTGTAGAATCAAGGTTTGGCGCAGAATTAGATTCTTTGTCAGATCTGGTCAGTTTTGGTGTTGCCCCTGCTTTTCTTGTTTATAACAGATATCTTGGGCAAGACGTCGTTTATGGTTTGATAATCACCGGCATTTTTGTGCTTTGCGGGGCGCTCAGGCTGGCCCGTTTCAATGTGACGCCCCATTCTAAGCATGATGTGTTTGAAGGGTTGCCGATTCCGGCAGGCGCAGGCATTTTGGCCACTATGACTATTTTTGAACTGCAGTTCTTTAATTTTTTGCGCATTCCGGCTGTTGTTATACCATTTGTCGTGTTGATCACGTCTTTTTTGATGGTAAGCAAGATTGAATACCCGGCCATGAAAAAAACGCCGCAAACAAATAATAAGCGAAGACTGGCTGTTGTTCTGGTTCTGGTTGCGCTTGTCGTAAACCCGCCCATGACTCTTTTCTTTTTTACGTGGGGGTTCGCCCTCTATGGCCTTGCTTTCAGTCTGCTTAAAAATTGTCTGTTGCTCATACGCAGGTTTAAAAGGGCTCAACCCGAACCCAGATAAAATACCTCGTTTATATTGTCAATAAAAAACGCGGGGAAAATGTTTTCCCCCGCGTTTTTTTTATCAACGACAGGTCTTTTTAATCAAGCTTTACCGAAACTATTTCAATTTTGTCCAGCATTGGCAGGCCATTTTCGTCATTGCAGACGAAACCGCGCACGTGCAGAATGGTTCCTTTGGGGTAAAGCTTTGGAAGTCGACCAAGTTTGATTGCACCCGTCGGATCGGCAATCAGATACATGCGTTCGCCTTTTACTCCATAGCCTTTTGCCAGAACGCCGAGCAGGCTGACATACTGCTGCTGCATTTCTACCGGAGAAAAAAGGATCTGAGCTACTGAAACCATTTTTTCATTAGTCGCGGTCAGCGTTTTGATCTCGGCAACTTCAAGGTAAGGTTTGTCGTTGGCGAGTCTGACTCTGGCAAGTAGTGTAATTGGCTTCCAGTATGTTTCGGGGGCGCCAGTCTCAGGGTTTTGCGGAATAATGCCGGTGCAGTAGATCGCATTTTTATGGTCGTCGCACAAGACCCAGTCTGAGCGGCTAACCGGGGGGCTTCCCGGCGCATTTTTCCAGGCGGAGTAATAACCCGAAACTGATACGAATTTGTCTATATAGCTTTTGGGTGATTGTATGAGCTGGTCAATAGGGGTAAAAATTGTTTCTGCGTGCAGAAAAGACGACGCCCCGGTTAAAACAATCACAAGAAGCAGGCAGGCCAGTGAAGGGAAAAGTTTACTCATTGTTGAAATCCCCCAGTTGGATATATTTTTTTTGGATTTTTGCGCTCAATTCAGATAGATGATGCAGATTTTTTTCGCCGAGTTTTTTTATGACATCGATAGAAAAGTGCTGATTGCCGAACATCAGGCCGATGTGGCGCTGAACAAAATCGATATCTTCGAGAACTTCCTCGGGGTTGCAGACTCCTGCGATCGGGGCCCCGGTGGCAAGAAAATGCCTGGCTGCTTCGACAAATACCATCAGATCGTCTAGAAGCCCTATATTGGGAACATCATCTGGAATCATGTCATTGTCTTCAAGCAGGTAGGCAAAGGTCCCTGCTATTATCTGCTTTCTTTCGCTCGTCAGATGGGCAAACCCCGAATATCTCACGAATTTTTTAATGTAATCTTTTAATTTGCTTTCGATCTGGTCTTTGAGCTTTTCTGGCGGCATTGTTTAGACTCCCGATGTTCGCTGTTTTTCTTCTCTGAAGTTATCACAGAAAGTTCGTCAAGGCAAAATTATTGTTGGAAGGGCAGGGTGGTATTGTGATAGATTAACTTGCCCTGGAACGGCAAGACTTATCGGAAGGATTTTCATGACAACCCCACAATTTCCACTTCAAGATCAACTCTGCGGGTTTTCACGTGCGCTTTTTTCTACATGGCTTTATCATCGCAGATTCAACATTCTTTTTGACGCCGGTGAAGGCGTTGCCAGCACTTTGTATAATCGGGTCTTTGGCATTCGCCGGGTCTTTTTGTCACATGGCCATGCCGACCACATCGCCGGTCTTGTGAATCTCATCAACATCAGAAACCTTGGAGCAGGCGATCAGACTGCTCCTCTCAAGATATTTTATCCGCAGAACAACAAGCTGATTGAGTATGTTGTAGATTATCTGAGCAGAACCCAGAAAGATCTGTCGTTTGGTCTTGAGTGGATACCTCTCGATGCCGATCAGGAAATCGTTCTGGATGATCAGAAAAGCAGAATATTCATGCGGACATTCAGAACCCGTCATTCTCAAAGACAATTGAGCCTTGGCTACAATATTATCGAGATCAGACGCCGTCTTAAAGAGCAATACCAGGGGCTTCCCCAGCGTGAAATCAATGAAATGATATGGAGCAAAGGCAAAGACGAGGTGGCGCAGGAATTTGAAAAAATAATTTTTTCATACGGCGGAGATTCTCGTCCGATCGTTCCTGAGTATATAAAAGATACTCTGTTTTTATGTCATGAATGCACCTATTTAAGCGTTGATGACGATGAGAGAAATTTTCAGCAGCATTCTTTTCTCGACGAAGTTCTTGAAACAGCTAAAAAGGCTCGGGTTGAGACTTTGCTGCTGTTTCACACATCGTTGCGTTACAATCTTGATATGCTGCGTGAAAAAATAGACAGTGCCGTTGCCAGAATAAACCCTGGCTGCAGGATTCTGGTTCTGTATGGTGACAGTATTATTGATACGGCCTGCTCTCTCAGCTGGAAAAAAAAGTTGAAAAGAGAAAGAATCAGAGAAAAAAAACTTGAAGAGAACTCTGATTGAGGAGCGTTGGTATGGCAGGAACAGCTAAAATTCTAGTAGTAGATGATGAACATAGCGTAAGATGGGCCTTTGAGAAGGCTCTGCAAAAAGCAGGCTATGAAGTAATGCTTGCGGAAAATGGCATCAAGGGTCTCAAGTTATACGAGAGTTTCAAGCCGGATATTATTTTTGTCGATATCAGAATGCCTGAAATGGATGGCTTACAGGTGCTCAAGCGTATTCGAGAGATAGATCCTGAAGCTCAGGTTATTGTCATGACTGCGTATACAGACATGGAGACGACGGTTACTGCAATGAAGCTGGGCGCTTATGATTTTTTGAGCAAGCCGTTCAATATTGATGAATGTCTGTTGTTGATTTCGCGAGGCCTGAATACCAGAAACACCGGCCCTGAAGCTGCGGTTGCCACTCAGGCCCCCAAATCCAGCGGTCTTAAGGGCAACAGTTCAGCAATGCAGGAAGTTTACAAGCTTATTGGCAAAGTATCGGTAGAAGACGTTACGGTGCTTGTTACCGGCGAATCAGGCTCAGGAAAAGAACTGGTAGCGCAGGCTATTCACTATAATTCAACAAGATCGTCAAAGCCTTTCTGGGCTATAAACTGTACTGCGATTAACGAAAGCCTTATGGAATCGGAACTTTTTGGCTATGAAAAGGGCGCGTTTACGGGGGCATCGTCAGCTAAACCGGGCATGTTTGAGCTGGCACAGGGCGGCACCATGTTCCTCGATGAAATAGGCGACATGAACCTCGAAATGCAGGCCAAGCTTTTGCGAGTGCTTGAAGAACGCGAAATCGTGAGGGTAGGGGGCAATAAGCGCATTAACGTTGATGTCAGAGTCATTGCTGCCACCAATAAAGATTTGCGGCGTCTGATTATTGACGGGCGTTTCAGAGAAGATCTCTATCACCGAATTAAAGTTATCGAAATCAAGCTGCCATCGTTGCGTGAGCGCCCCGAAGACATACCATTGCTGGCGCGCTATTTTTGTTCGATTCTTGCGGCACAGAGACGCGGCTCGCCAAAAGCCCTCTCAGAAGAATCAATCGGAGTGCTGGCTGCCTACTCATGGCCCGGAAACGTGCGAGAACTGCGCAATGCCATTGAACAATCATACACTCTGAGTCGCGACCAGATGATTCTGCCAGAACACCTGCCCGTGGAAGTGCGTCTTGGCGGTCATATTAAACCGGTGAAGGAAGAGCCTGCAAGGGCTGTTGAGGCGACGCCTGAATCGGTCGAAGTTCTGCCGACTACCTCTGACAAGGAGCTGCGCGGGGTAATTGGCCACACTGGCGAGGTCTCTGCCAACGCTGTTTTACCCGGAATAAACGCTCTGATCAAAGAGATGCTTAAAGAAAGCCCGGCGGGCAACGCTTATTCGTTTGTCATGGAAAAATTTGAGCAGGAGCTGCTCAGGCAGAGTCTCGAATTGCACCGCTGGAATCAGGTGCAGAGTGCTGCTCATCTAGGCATTACCAGAAACACTTTGCGAGCCAAGATCGAAAAATATGGGCTTTAACTGCAATCTTTGTTTGACTCGAAATATTCTCCGTGATAGTCTTGTTTAAATTAAAAATTATCCGGTGTTGAGAGCACTGGATAAAGGTTCTAGAGCCTGGGGTCGTTGCCTGAGCTTAAAATCTCTAAGTCTGAGGGTGTATACATGCCGATATATGAATTTGAGTGCTGCGATTGTCACAAAAGTTTTGATAAACTCTGCTCTATCAGAGACGATTTGACTCAGGTAACCTGCGCACACTGCGAAAGCAAGAATGTTAAAAAAAAGATGTCGGCATTTTCTACTTCAGGAAACCGAACCAGCCTTGATCTCGCTGAGTCGGGCGGTTCGTCTTGTTCGAGCTGTTCATCAGGTTCTTGCTCGACCTGTAATCATTAAAAGCAACCTCGGTCAGTTTATTTCTGACCGGGGTTAAATTTTTTAAGGAAAAGGATTTTTGTATGGCTATAAAAACTATCATCATGGGTGCTGCCGGTCGCGATTTCCACAATTTCAACATGGTTTACAGAAACAACCCTGTTTATGAAGTAGTGGCATTTACTGCAACACAGATTCCTGACATTGACGGACGTGTTTACCCTGCTGAGCTCGCAGGTAAGGGCTACCCGAAGGGAATCCCGATAGAACCCGAAGACAAGCTTCTTGAGCTGATTAAAAAGCACAAGGTCGAAGAGGTAGTTTTTTCTTACAGCGATGTTCAGCATGAATATGTCATGCATCATGCCAGCCGCATTACGGCTGCCGGCGCTGCTTTTAAACTGCTGGG
Source organism: Erysipelotrichia bacterium (assembly GCA_009928855.1). GTDB lineage: Bacteria > Muiribacteriota > Ozemobacteria > Ozemobacterales > Ozemobacteraceae > Rifleibacterium. The sequence goes on from SABV01000047.1 coordinate 15,078, forward strand.
CTACAATCAGACCGCTATTAAATGCAGCAAGCCTGTTATCTCTATTTGTGCAGTCAGAACCGGTTGTGGCAAGTCTCAGACTACTCGTGCCGTTGTCAAGGCTCTCAAAGAGCAGGGGCTCAAGGTTGTTTCAGTGAGACATCCGATGCCTTATGGCGATCTCAAAAAACAGGTCTGCCAGAGATTTGCAAGCTACAAAGACCTCGATCTGCACAAATGCACCATCGAAGAACGCGAAGAATACGAACCGCACATTGATATGGGCGCCGTTATTTATTCGGGCGTTGACTATGAAGTTATCGCTCGCAATGCCGAAAAAGAAGCCGATGTTATCGTCTGGGACGGCGGCAATAACGATTTCCCGTTCTTTTTGTCAGATCTCAAGTTCGTCGTTGCAGACCCGCACCGCCCGGGGCATGAATGTGAATATTACCCCGGCGAAGCCAATGTCTACACTGCTGACGTCGTTGTCATCAACAAGATTGACTCGGCTCACCCCGAAGATATCAACTACGTCCGCGAAAACATCATGTATATGAACCCCAACTGCCGCATTATTGACGCTGCCAGCCCGATTTTTGTAGACGGCTGGGAAAAGATCAGGGGCAAAAAGGTTGTCGTAATTGAAGACGGCCCAACCCTGACCCATGGCGAAATGACCATTGGCGCCGGTGTTGTTGCTGCTCAGAGATATGGTGCCGGTGAAATTGTTGACCCGAAACCTTTCTTTAAAGGCACTATTCTGGCCGCTCTCGAAAAATATCCGCATATCGGCGATATTATTCCGGCGCTTGGCTATGGCAAAAAACAGGTTGCTGATCTCGAAAAGACTATCAATGGATGTGAATGTGATCTGATCATTTCTGCCACACCTATTGATATCAGCCGTGTCGTTAAGATCAAGAAGCCTTGTCTGCGCGTTGCTTACGAACTTCAGGAAATTGGCAGACCTACAGTTGCTGAACTTGTTGGTAATTTTTTGAAGGGCGTTAAAAAGCCGGTTAAAAAGGCCAAATAACAGCTCGAAGTTCGCGAATCTCAAAGCCGCCCTCCATAATTTGTGAGGGCGGTTTTTTTATCCCCCGAACGGTTTGCCGCAGGTTGTGCAGTAATACTCCTGAAGCGAATTAATGGCGTTGCAGTGCGGGCAGGTCTTCTGTGGTCCGCTGATGATTGCAGGGTTCACGTGTGCGGGTTTGCTGACCGGTAAGGCCGGGGGTTCATCATCTTGATTGTCGCCAATGCTTTCGTAATCAGGAAACTTACCTGGAGCAGCTGTGCCTATGTTGTCATAGTCTGGGTATGCCGCGGCGGGTTGTTCTGTTGCCCTCGCTTTTATCGCAACTTTGCCGACAGCTTTTTTGGGCTGGTCCGAAAAATCTTCATGATCCGGAAACTTTGCCAATGCAGCTTCTCGCCATTTTTCAGCCTCCTGCGGGTTTTCGAGGCGATAGTAATTTTCGATGATTGCCAGGTAGTAATCAGGTATTTCGGGGGCTAACTTGATTGCTTTTTCAAAAATTTTCAATGACTGCTGGCTGTAGGCCTGACGTTTGATGTAAACATCCGCAAGGAAAATAACCGGCTCAGTATCGGTCGGGTTTATCGAAATAGCTTTTAGTATGGCATCTTGAGCCATTTTATGATCTGCCTGCTGTTTAATATAGACCCGGGCAAGGTAAGTAATGATGTCTTTGCGTGTTTCATCTATCTTTAGCAGATTTTGTATGTGGTCCATGCCGGTGGGCGAAGTGTCTTCGATCAGCAAACAGGCTTCACCGGCAATTCTTTTGGCCAGCGGGTTGCGATTGTCTTTTTTCAGCAGCGCCGAAACTATCTCATACGCTCGCTGCGGGTTGCCGGTGCGTAGCAGCGCTTCAGCCAGCATTACCGATATCTGTTTCGGGTTAGGGGTGTCTTCGCGGGCAAAACGTTCTTCAAGAAATCCGAGGTTTGCTGCATAATCGCCGGTTTCTTTGATTTTTTCGAGCTTTCTGAAAATTCTTGCAGATTTCCATGATGCCAGGGCTTCTTTGCCAATTCTTACTGCAGGAAACGCTATTATCAACAATACTATGTAGATGCCGGCCTGCATCTTGTAAAGGTATATCCAGTAGATTGTCGAGTTAATGCCAGGCCTGAAGTTTGAATTTTTGGCACTGACTTTTTTCAGGTATTCAAGCGTTTTGTCTTTGTCGTTTTCGCTATAAGCGACCATGCCTAGGATATAATTGTGCAGAGTTTCGTGTTCGCTGTCGTTTTCGAATTCTACGGCGTTTTCTTTTGCTTCAGCGAATTTGCCTATATTAATACAGGTTTCAGCCAGAATAACGGCCAGAGTTTTTTTATTTTCAGGAAACTCGTTTTGCAGGCTTTTGCCTTTTTCGTAGCTTTCGGCGTAATTCCCGGCCGTAAAAAGTGCTTCGAGGTCGGTAAAGCCGATAGAGAAGGCGTTCTGACGATCTCTTGCTTCTTTTGACAATTCTTTAAGTTCTTCAAGTTTTTTGGGCAGATCTACGTTTTGGGGAGCCAGTTTTAAAGCTTTTTCATAGCTTATTATGGCTATATCATAATTTTTTTTCTGCTCGTTTTCCTGGGCTTCTTTTATAAAAAAGTTAAGCTGACGGCTTAATTCGAGCTTGCGCTGCTTCTCGGCAATGATAGCAGCATTGGCCTTAGCCTGCTCAGCGTTGATCTTGGCGACTTTTGCCGATACAGACTCCAATCTTGCGCTTATCTGGTCATCGCCAGGAAACTGCAGAGTGGCGCTTTCCAATTTTTCAAGTGCTTCTTCTAATTTTTCAGAAGTTATGAGTTCGTCTATGGCGATGATAGATTTCATCAACAGGGATTCTTTTTCGATGCGATCCATCATTTCAAGGATTTCTGATGGTTTTGAACCGGGCATTTTGCTTGCCGTCTGCAGCAGTTCGATAGCCTTCTCATACTCTTTTTGGGCTAGACGTGCCTGCGCTTCATCTACAAGTTTTTTTACCTTGTCTTCTGCCTTGTTTTTGAGCTCGCGCTTGAGGGTATAAAGTTCATCGTTGTGGTGTCTTATTTTGCTGGCGTGTTCAATAAATTTCTGGGCTGCGACAAAGTCGGTGTCGCGGTAGAAGGTTTTGGCGACTATCAGTAAAGCGCCCTGCAGATTTTTATCGTCGCCCTGTTCCAGGGTGGTTGAGTTCGATTTGACGATAAACTCCCCCTCGGCTTTGATTTTTTCGTATTCTCCCGCCCGCCACCAATTTTCGAGAAGTGTTTCCCATATTTTGCTGCCGCCCGGATAAACTCTGCAGGCCTTGTGAAGGTTGTCGTTCATTTCGGCATTCATGCCCCGGTTTTGCGCGCTTTTGGCCTGCATGATGTATATCGCGCCGAGGGCTTTTTGCACCTCAATTTCGCCAGGATTCAGCTGAAAAGCTTTTTCAAGATACTTCTGGGCTTCAGTTTCATTCTTTTGTTTTATATGTGCGCGACCGGCAAGAAACCAGGGTTCCCAATTGTCCGGTTCGATTTGAACAGCTTGTTTTAAAAGCAAAAGCGCCTTGTCATACTGAAAAAGATTCAAGTGGTCTTTGGCTTTTTTGGTAAGTTCTTCAGAGGCGCCCGGTTGCTTTTGCGCATGCAGAGGCGAGCTGAATGATGCCATTAAAAGCAGCACATAAAGGCAGGTTCTCAGATGTTGCGTCAGATGTTTCATTGATTTGTTTTTTCTTTAATTATATAGAGAAGACAACCAAGAATAAACTTTTGCATGGGTATAAGTAAATAAAAATCTGCGACACATTATAATAATAATGTACGTGGCAAAAGCAAATAATCATTGACTTGGCATGTCCTCTTGAATATAATACGTGTTTACTTTGGTCGACCTCAGCAAGGGAGTTTCTGTAAATGAAGAGTAAACATAGTGTCAAAATCATTGTAGTATTTGCGGTATTGCTGTTCTCTCTGTTCTATACGATGCCATCTACAAAGATCTGGGAAAACGCTTTCGGCGTTATTTCTCCTGCGGAACAGGTTGCTGTGCCTCAGCGCCTTCTTGAATTTTCCAATGGCGAAGACGGTCAGTCGGCATTGGTTAAGTTTCATGTAGATAAAAATCCGGCTAAGCCTGATGATGTTCTGAACAATGTTGTTGACACAGCCAGAAAAGCCCTGGTTGACTCGAACCTCGAAGCCAGAGTTATCAACCCTGACTACGAAAAGGGCAACGCTTCTATTCGTGTTGCCGGCAAAAATGCAGATGATCTTAAAAAAGCTCTCGATGCATCCAAGCTTTATGCCAGATTGCCTCTGATGCT
>SABV01000325.1 GCA_009928855.1 Erysipelotrichia bacterium
TCTTTGTCCAGAGTTCGCGGGCGAGAATTACCCGACATTCTTTGGTTTCGCGGCGTTCTTCGTCACCGTCAAAGCCGTAATCTTCGTAGATCAGCACAGCATCTTTCGGGTTCGCCGGTATCTCTACATAAAAATGGTGCATGCCGAATTTTACTGGAGCGCCAAAGTCGATGGTATCGCTCATTCCTGCACCACCTCGCCCGGCTTGATCTCAATGCCGAGACTCTTAGAAAACTGTTCGAGGTCGAAGCCAGTCTGCATGTAAGCAGTTTTGAACGAAAAGATAACCGGGGCGTTCTCGCCGACAAGTGTCTGCAGATGCGAAAGCTCTTTTTCGATGAATTCTGCGGTTATTCGCATTTCACCCATGGTGAGAGACACACTTTTTGAACCCGAACCGATCTGAAGAATAACGTGTTCAAATGTTATGCCTTTTTCAGAGGCAAATTTAAGCCCTTCATAAGTTTTTGCCGAATTATCGAGTTTTTTGGCAACAGAACTATAGATCTTGGCGGGTTTGTCTTTGACAATGAACACCTCTTTTGAGCCTGCTACTGGGAACTTGAATGTTTGCCTGGCTTCGAGGCCGTCACATTCGGCAAAAACATAAACTGAGGCGGCCTGTTTGCCGATTTCGATTGGAGCGGTATATTCGGAGCCATTGCGGGCTTCTGAACCATCGAGCGTGTAACGCATTTTGCCATTTGGAGCCAGCAAAAGCTTAACAGTTCTGCTGACTTCGTCGAACTCGTTTCTTATAACCAGCTGGTTTTCCCAGGTTTTCGGCGTGCCGGTCTGGTTTTTTCCGGTTGGGTCAACCGCCAGAAATTGAACACGCAAAGCCCTGGTAACCAGAATGTTGTCGGTCAGAACCGGGCTGGTTTCGGTCACGGCACCGTCTTCCTGATAATGAATGCGCGGGTTTGGGCCGCCGTTTGCCACGTCAATCTTGAGACGAACTTCGCCCTTGTCGTCAGGAGTGCTGTCGACACCGATAACGACTTCGGTTGCTTTGGGTTTGGGCTTTTTTGTGACGGTGCCATTGCCAAAATCTTCCCACAGGCCGCGTTTACAGGCTTCCTGAATCAGAATTTCGAGGCCTTTCGGCGGCAGCCATGGCATCTGCGTTTTGTGCCTCATGCCATCGAGCAGATCGGTTTTGCGCATTTCATCCTGTGAGCCGAACAGAATCGCTTCGGCACGGGCCTTGAGGGCATCAAAATTCTCGGGTATCTGAACATAAAGCTTCAGGGGGTCGGCGGTAAGGGTCTTGATAACCTGTTTTTCGCCATTATAGGCTTCATTGGAGGGATAGGTCGCATCGAGAGCTTTAGGCTTAAGAAGGTCTTCACCTTTGTTGTTGCCGGGAAACATAATTTTGTCAAAAACCGACAGAACTGTAGTTTGAAAGTCCTGCTCGTATTGCGCCTTTTTGTCATCGAGTTCTTTACGCTGCGGATGTGAGGCCACAATTTCGTTATCGGCTCTGGCGACTGCGTAAACATGGCGGGCGGCTTTGTCGAGGCTGGCGATAGATGATTTATCGCCGGTCAGAACCAGAAGGTTATTCTTGTTGATCAGTGAGGCAAAAAACTTCTTAACAACTTCAGGCGGGGTTTTGCCATCAGGGCTGATGATGAGCAGGGCGCGGCAGGTTTTTAACACGGCTTCGGCTTCATCGATGTCGGGCAGCGGCAGAACCTTTTCGTAAGCCTCTTTGGTCGTAGGTTTATACATTTCGGTCAGCCGGTGACGGATCAGGTCATCAACCTTATTTTGAGGTGCTTTTTCAGCATAGCCTTCGAGCTTTTTGGTGAGGTTTTCCTGATGATCGAAGTAATGCCGGCCTTCTGCGGTCTGATGCAGATACCAGGCAGCTTTCTGCAATTCGGCAAAGGCGCTGCGGTAATCACTGGCCTTATGATTTGGCGAAATCAGGTATTGCAGCATTTCACTTTCGGTAAGACCCTTGATCGAGTTTACGGCAGTTGAAAGACTGGCGGTTAACAACAGTGTTCCGGCCTGTTTGGCGTAGTTGCTGCCCCGGTTTAAATCTATTACCTGGGCATGAGCGCCATCTGTTGAGTTCCAGAGGTCGCGGGCGATGACGTCGCGCATCTCAGAAATTTCGGCGATCTTGTCGCGCACCTCTGGAATAGCGAGGTCGAAATGCTGGGCGCCGATGAGATAGATATCTTCATTGCTTTGCCAGACAGATTTGAGAAGTCGCGATACCAGTTCCATCAGACCACGGGTCTGCTTAAATTTTTCGTTTTCTTTAAATAGTGCAACAATACTTTGAAAGCTTGGGTGAAACGGATAAGTCGCTTCAATTTCACTTGCCAATGCCTCGGCGCTGCGTTCAACGGTTTTGGCTCTGGCGGCTTCTGCCAGGCGGGCTGTGAAAACTTCGGCAACTTCGGCGATATCGTTTTTGTCGGGCAGCTTTTGAAACAGGCGTTTGCGCAAAATCTGGTAGATTTCGTTCGATTCAAGGTTAACCGGGGTGATGTTGATTTCTGCGCGGCCGAGTTCCTGGGTAGCGTCATCGAGAGCTCTTTGAATCAGTTTGCCGCCTATGTCATAAGCGGCTTCAAGGTCTGACACTACAATACAGACATTTTTCTTTTTCTGGGCAGCAGTCAACATATTGGCAAAGGCGCGGGTAACTACGTCTGCGACAGTGCCGTGGCCGAGAACCTGGGTGCTGTAGTAATGAAAATATGGTGGTATTTCGTCGAGAAGAATCAGAATTGGCTCATCAGTAGAAAAAAGCTTTACCCATGCCTGCTCGTCTGGAGCTTTGGCGCCTGATTCCCAGAATTCTTTGAACAGGGCTTCTTTGCCAAGCTGGCGGGCAATCTCGCCCCAAAAATAAGTGTGGGGATTATTTCGTCCGTTAAAAGCGGCAATTTTAGCCGTGGCAAAGCCGTTCTGGTGAGGGATCTCGCCGATCAGTGCAGAACGCAGGGTTGCATCTTTTGCCAGCAGACCAAAGCCGACCATCAGGTGAGTTTTACCACCGCCCATCGCCTGTTTGAGATGAAAAATCGAATCATTCGACTTGCCGGCCAGTCGGGCCATGCCTCTGGTAAGCATGGTTTTCATGCCTTCGGTAATGAAGGTTTTGTTGAAATACTCTTTGCCGTCAGAGTTGTTGATTATCTCGTCGAGTTTTTCGATCTGGTCGCCGACGTTAATTTCGAGGGCATTGGGTTGTAGTGTGCATGCGCTGCGAATAGTTTTCATAAATCACTCCTGACTGATAGCCTCTTATGTTACTTGCATTTTTCTTCTGGTTCTTACCATTGAAGACCCCGAAAACATTACTCTATACTGCGGCGTTGCAGCTCATAATAGACAGCAATGAACAGCAATATGCCAAAACAAAGACTATTTTACACGCTTTATTCTCTGTGAACGCAATTATTCACCCTTATATCTATAGCGCAAAATGGCAGGTTAATAAATAACTTTCTCGCTGAACAGAAAGAAAGCAAAAGAAAAAAAGCCGGAATTGCTCAAATAAAGCGCATGCGCAAAACCCGGCATTCTAGTCTTCTCTTAAACCAATTTAATATAACTTTTAAACCGGCACAAATTCGCCTGTTGAAAGCTTGTATTTAAAGGTTGCCATGCCAATTCGACCGACTTCTTTGACTCTTATTTTTTGCACCAGAACATCTACCGTTTCGGGGTTACGATAAACAGTCAGGCAGTTGTCAGCTTTGTTACGCCAGTTAGCGCTGCCGGCAATATCGTAAGGAGTAGGCACTTCATATAGCGGTGGTCTGGGAAAATTGGTCAACTCTATAAGTGATGAATCAGTATAATTATAAAAACAGGAGCATCATCATGACAAAACGACCAAGACGAAATCA
>SABV01000326.1 GCA_009928855.1 Erysipelotrichia bacterium
TGGAATCACTGCTAAGAGAGCGCTTCTCAAACCCCCAAAGACTGCTTTTTCAAATACCCTGCATAGCCATGATGCTACCGGCAAGCATTGGCCTCATGGAAACGCCCCTGGCGCTCTTGATAGCAGGGATCGGAATCTATCTTTTGATTAACGCGAAACCTTCGGGATTTGCAATGATCAGCCTGTCTGCCTATATCCGCGTTGAAATGATCATATTGGCTCTTCTGTCATTCATCTTTGCAATTATCAGAAAACAATACAGCCTGAAGCAGATAGCCACACACGCTCTAATCGTGGTTATCCCGCTGATCATTTATGATCTGCAATATTTCAAAACACTTGTTCCCCATTCGGTCATTGCCAAATCCGTTGTATATTCACTTTCCACATTTGATACCATACTGCGCATCGCGGTTGGTTCAATGCCTTCAATCATAAAGGGTGGCCAGCCTGTTTTATGGCTAATAACAAGCATAACCTTTTTCGCCACTATTATTCTGGCAATGCAGGGCGCATTTACATCAAGGGAAAGGGCAAATTTAGCCGGTGACTGGCCTTTATTATTCACCCTTATAAGCTTTGGCGTCATCGCATTCTATATTCTCGGGCATGCATTATCATTTACCTGGTATAAGCCTCTGTATATGCTCCCCCTTTTTCTTGCATGCTTTTTATACTCACATCTGCCAGATTGCGGGCATAAAAACATACTTTCAAAGGCGACACTCTCAGCCTTCTTTCTCATTTCAACAATTTCTACGCTGCAAATTGCCTATGCAAGTATTTGCGATCCCTCTGCTTTTTCGCTTTTCATGGGGGGATTAAGAGTAAAAACATATCTCGCAACGGGCAAAATATTAAATGATGAATATCCCACAGCAACCCTGCTTACCTCTGAAATTGGCGGACTCGGCTACTCATTTAGAGGCCGGATTTTTGATGCAGCCGGACTGGCATCATCAGGCGCATTGGCTTTTCATCCCATGAAAGTTCCGCAAGAACGGGCAAATGGAATGACAGGAGCAATTCCGCCTGGCTACGTCAGGCACAAAAACCCTGATATTATCGTGAGCTATGACAACTACTCACAGGCCTTACTGGCTGATAACGTTATAAAGCAATATAACGTCATTGTTTTGCCTGCCTATCTTTTAGAATACCACCAATATTCTGAAACAAAAACGGTCTGGAACAGCAAATATCTGAGAGTCTTTGTTCATAAGCGATTGCCGGTCTCAGAAAAACTGCTCGCACTGGGTCGCATGAGCACAGAGTAAAGTGCTGGGCCTATCGCCTTTGGTAAAGCACCAGAAGAGAATGAGAGGCTATAGTCTGCCAGCTTTGAGGGTCAGGCGTTTCGACATGCAGGTTTTTTGTACTGGTAACGATAAGATTGCAGGCATATTTGTCAGCCATCGCACCAGGGCCTTTCGCGGTATGCTTTGATGCCACGACTCCCTTACAACCTGCAAGATAATAGACGTAAAGGGGGTAAGGCGAGACAATCAAATCTGTTGATGCCGGCGGGAATTCTTTAAAAAGTTGAATATACGGGGCATTGTCTTCTGAATATTGCAATGCAATGCCTCTGGTGCTCAGATATGACACGCACATGCCCCATAAGACCATAGAGACACCAATAAAATAATATAGCTTCTTTCTTCTTGCACTCGAACTTTCAAGCAGAGCAGACAATCCCATACCGGTCAATATTGCGTAAGCGGGGTAAAAGAATGCGCTGATATGCAATGCGGTTCCTTTTTCTGACTGGTGGGTAAAAGCCAGACCACATAAAAGCCAGAAAAATACGACAAAAAAAAGCGTAAATCCCTTATTGCCACGCCGCCAGAACGCGATCAACCCAGGAAACCACACGGGAAAAAACAGAAAATGCGCTGGCAAAAGCACAAGATTCAACAGACTTATTCGAAGCCCCTTCAGCTTTTGAGAAATAATTTCTTTATAACCCAGGGCAAGGTAATCTTCTAGTGTGCCTTTAAATTCTTCATTAAAAAAGTCACCGTAATTACGCAAAAAAATAGCCTTCGTGTTGCTTGGCCATGGTGTATTGAGCACCTGTATGTTTCTGATGATCCAGGGTGAAAGTATCGCCAGAACAAGGCAGGAATATAAAAATAAAACCCTGAGTCGCCTGGTTTTATAAAATTCAAATATGCCCCCCATGGCAGCAAAAATAACCCCTTCAATTCTCAGCAGAGCAATCAACCCGCCTATAATCGCGGTTAAATACCATTTTGAATCTTTGTTACCCAATGAATTGAAATAAAAATAGCCTAGAATAGCAGAGAAGGCCATATTATCGGTAGTCAACACATAGAATATATTACGCCCGCAAAATATATGAGCCAGAAAAGCTACCAGGGCACAAAATCTGCTCTTGGTGAGAGTTAAAACCTTGCTGTAAATAATCACCGCCAGAAAAGCCCAGATAAAAATATTAAGCCAGACTTCACCGGCAATGCCCATTGACAGGCGAGCCAGATAATACAAGACAATGCCAAGCGGCATCCAGTAATCTATGGGATGTTCAAGATCATCATATTTATTGAGATTATGCCAGATAACAGGCTCGGCAAAACCTTTTCCCTGCTCAAGCTGGTCTACCATAACGTGATAATAGGCGGCATCCATTGACGCATGCGGGTCGACATGAAAAGCAATAATTATCAAAAAACCCACAGTGGCAATAAAAAGCCCTGTTTTGATCAAAAAATTTACCTGAGACTTTGTCAAATCGTAATCCTGCTGCACCCTTTAACTGATCAAAGAAGCCACTATATTGCATTGAACACTGGAAATTACAATGCCGGCAGTTTAAAATCAAGACAAAAATAACCAAGAAACAGATCAGACTGCCCTGGCATTTTCTGATATATTAACACATCAAACTTTCCAAGAGGCTTTTCACAGGTAGTAAAATGCGCCATAGTATAAAAATAGACACAAGCAAGAGCTTTGAATGAGCCAGACCTTTCGGGATAATATTTTAAAAATCAGCCTGTTATTTTTTGCAGGAGCTTTTTTGCTATGCGCATCAACCCACATAGATCCCCAGGCTTCACTTGACGCTTCTTACTATAAGATTCTTGCACAGCAGCTGGATGCAGGAAAAGGATTTAAAGAACCTTTTATCTGGCAGCATCTTAACGATTATCAGCATATAGAACACGAAATAGATTACTGGATGCCGCTTGGAATAATTATCTACCACATCGCGTTCAAAATTTTCGGCGACAGCGGTGGAATAGGGCTTAACATTCTTATATGGGCAGTTTTATGCGTCTTAGTCTATTCTGATGTCTACAAACAGACAACAAGCCGTTTTTCGGCATTGATCGCATTTATAACACTGCTGTTCGGCGGGCGCATTATTTTTTTTCTGCTTACCACTGACAACATCGCTTTTTATGGTCTTTTGGGATATTTGCTATTCAAAACTGTTGATAAAATAAGATTTTCATGGCCAGCTGCTGGTGTTATATCAGGCATCGCTGCCCTGACAAGAATTGACGGTCTCATAATAACCGCCATAAGCGGGATTCTGGTGTATTTGAGAACACGCAGTCTTAAAACTCTGCTTGCTTTTGTGGCAATAGTTCTTTTGATTGTAATGCCATGGATGATTCGCAATAAAATATCTACCGGAATCTTTTGGCAGAGCAATTACAAGGCCATTTTTATGACCGATTACGAGGATTTTTTCAGGCCTGAATTTTCAGGAAGCCTGAAAAATTACTTCAGGCAAGGCCTTAAAACTATTATTTTTCAAAAGTTTGATGGTCTCAAAGCCAGTTTCTTTGATTTTTTCGTTATTCCGGCTTTTTTTATTTTTATTCCGCTCTGGCTGGCCGG
>SABV01000327.1 GCA_009928855.1 Erysipelotrichia bacterium
ATTCAGCGAAACTGTAAATGTTACTGGTAGCCCTGTATTGCAGCTTGAAACCGGTTATGTTGATCGTGTTGCCACTTACTCTAGTGGCAGTGGTTCAGCTTCACCCATATTTAGATATCTTGTTCAGCCTGGTGACAACACCGCTGATCTTATGTATCCGAATACTTCGGCTCTGACTTTGCCTGGAGTAGACGCCATAAAAGATGCGGCCGGAAACGATGCGGTGCTTACTCTTCCTGTTCTTGCCTCTATCGGAGCCGGTGGTGCCGTATTGGTAGATACTGCGCCAATTGTTGTGAATGTTACTTCTTCTGATGCAAACGCAAACTATGTAACAGGTCAGACCGTAAATATAACGGTGGAGTTCAGTGAAGTTGTAGCACTTAACAATAAAGGAACTCTCAATCTGGCTTTGAACTCTGGTGGAGTTGCTTCGCTTGAGGGTGCTCAAACCAGTAATATTTTAACGCTAACGTATACCATCGGGGCGGGCGATAGCAGCCTTGATCTGGATTATGTGGCTGTAAACTCTCTTACTCTTTCTGGTGGTGGAGCTAAGCTGCTAGATACCGATGGAACAGCAGACAACGCTGTTCGCACACTTTTTGTGCCCGGAAGCGTAGGCTCTCTTGGGTATAACAAAGATATACGTATCAATACCCCGTAGTTTCTTAATTGGTGCCTATTTAAGTGTTTTTGATTTTTGGTTGTTATCTTCGATGCGTTATATTTTGCCCTGCCATGATTCAAAAAGATCGCAATGTGCCTGAATAAAGGTGCTTTGCTCTGGCAACAGCTTCGCAGTGCAATGGCAAATAAGTTTTTGCGGGTGCTGGATTTTAGAAAAATATGCTGATATCCTTAATGGCAAGTTAATAAGGATAAAAGGAAGGGTATAGAATTAGATGAAAAAAGTAGACAAACTTTTTAAAAACGCTACGGTTCTTACCGTAGACGAGAAATTCAATCAGTATTATCCCGGTGCAGTTGCTGTTTCGGGTGACTCAATTGTCGCCGTTGGCAATCAAGAAGAAATCTGCAAAGAATATGAATCGGCAGAAGTTCTTGACTGCCAGGGAAAAGTATTGATGCCTGGTTTGATTAACGGGCATACGCATGTGCCTATGACCCTGTTGCGTGGTCTTTCTGACGATTTGCGCCTGGATGTCTGGCTGATGGGTTATATCATGCCGGTCGAACGCGAATTTGTTTCGCCCGAAATGGTTACACTTGGCACAAAAATAGCCTGTGCCGAAATGATTCGCTGCGGCACTACTACTTTTGTCGATATGTATTATTTTGAAAATCACATTGCTAAAGCCACTGCCGAAGCTGGTATGCGTGCGATCTGCGGTGAAAGCGTTCTTAAATTTCCTTCACCCGATGCGCAGTTTTACGAAGAATCATTGACCCTTACTCGTGCATTTATCGAAGAATACCAGAATCATCCACTTATCGTGCCGGCCATTGCGCCTCACGCACCCTATACCTGTACTCCTGAGATTCTTCAGGCATGTGCTTCAATTGCCAGAGAATTTGATGTTCCGCTGGTAATGCACCTTGCTGAAACTGCATTTGAAGTAGATTCTATTCGCGCAGAACATGGCGTTCCGGTAATACCTTACATCAAGCGCCAGCAGCTGCTTGATACCAAACTTATTGGTGCCCATCTTGTTCACATCGACGAAGGCGAAATTCGTGACCTGGTCAAGCACAACTGTGGCGGTGCTCACAATCCTTCTTCGAATCTGAAGCTGGCTTCGGGTGCTGCGCCGGTTTCTAAGATGGTAGAACTCAACATGAACGTTTCTATAGGTACAGACGGCCCTGCTTCAAACAACGACCTCGATATGTTTGAAGAAATGCGTCTCACCTCATTTCTGGCTAAATTGCAGAGTGGCGATCCGACTTCCCTGCCAGCCAAAACTGTAATTTATATGGCAACACGTGGCGGCGCCAAGGCTATACATCTTGATAAAATCACCGGTTCGATCGAGCCGGGCAAACGTGCAGACATGATTCTTGTCGATCTGGACCCCGTTCATAACGCCCCAAGATTCATGCGTGACCCCGATGGCGCTTACGCTCAGCTCGTTTATGCTACAAAATCGACTGATGTAAGTCACGTCATGGTTAACGGTGCATGGCTGATGAAAGACCGTCAGTTGCTAACCCTTGATGAGCCTTCATTGCTGGCAGAAGCTAAGGTGTTTGCAGCCAAAGTCGATAAATTTTTGATGGAAAGAGAGCAGTCGTTGCTTTCGAAGCTTGTGGCAATTGGTGGCGCAACCCAGGAAGAAAGCTTTGAAATTCAGACCAAGGTCAAAGTTGATGACATCAATGCGGTGCTCGAAAAGATCAATATGCCCGAAATTGTTATTGAACAGCGCAAGCACTACAAGCAGTTTGATACCTATTTCAGATTTAATAATTCTGACGAAATGATACGTTATCGTGAAGACGAACTGCTTGATGACAAGGGTGCTGTTAAGAGCGTCAGGCCCAGGCTTACTCTCATTGGTGACGCCAGACACGGTGTTGGCGGCGAAAACAAGATTCTATTGTCGAGAAGTCGTTATCTGGCGCAGGCCGGCAATTCACTGCGTTTCTATCGCGAATATTTCAAGCCGGATTCAATGTTTGAAATACAGAAAGACCGCCTGAGGTTTCACGTTATGTTTAAGGGTATCAAGTTTTTTATCAACGTTGATACCATGAATCAGCCTGAGATCGGCAAATTTGTCGAGATCAAAAGCAAGACCTGGAGTCGAGTTGATGCCGAACAGAAAACCAAACTGGTTTCTTCGTTGCTGACTTTTTTGGGACTCAAGGCCGATGCTGAGATTCATCCGGATTATCACGAGCTGAAATAACGCCTGTGTAGCATTTGTTTAGTTGTCGCCACGGCACCTGTCGATGCCGTGGCGATTTTTTATGCAGGATGTTTGTTGGCAATGCCTGCGGTATTGTTGGCTGCAGGGGGTGTAATTAAGTCAGTATGCCATGTCATGGCGCTTTGGATAAGCAAACTTATGTTCATACTGCCAAGGTGAGTTTTGTTTGGGGCAGAATACTTTATAGACACTGGCTGAAATAGCAGCATCGCGTGGCAGGCCTTTTAACGCCATGGCGCTTGAGCCGCGCGGGTAAAATTTCCAGACAGCGGTGGTGTATGGGCGCATTCCGCCTGATATGATCTCGATGAATCTCTCAGTAAGCAGTTTTTGTTTGCCGTAGTCGGCGGTGAGTTTGATATCTAAAATGGCTCTGGTGATTGTTTGTGACGAATTGTTGAAGACCCGCACTTTTACGAATGGGTCGTAATTCGCTTTTGAATAGGGGTCGGCGGCAAATTCGACGCTTATGATTTCGAGCAGAGCGGGGTCAACAAAGCCTGATTTTTCGTTTTCTTCGGCTTTTAGTTTCTGGGTATCAATGTATGGCAGCGAAACGATGCACAAAATCAAGCAAACCACTAATATTCGCATGTTTAAACTCTTTTTAGCAGTATGGGTAGCATTAAAGTCTTCTTTATAGGCGCTTTATCGGCTATATTTCATATATTTTTTACCGATAATCTGTTTACGCGTAAGCTGGTGTCGGGTTGGCGGTTTTTACGGTATAATTGTCTGAGAAGTGTTGGAGAAAAAAAAGTAATGTACAAAAAACGAACTTTCAATTTATCGCTGGTTTTGTGCCTTGTTGCCGCCGGTTTTGCCGTAACCGCGAGCGCTTCTGCTGATTTGAGCAGGCGTATTGATGCAACCCATATTCTTGCACGCGAAATTCAGCTGCCAGAGAGTTCTACACATCGGGGCGTTTCTTATGCAGATAGCCCGACAGAAGTCAGGCGCGTCAGAAGAACGCC
>SABV01000328.1 GCA_009928855.1 Erysipelotrichia bacterium
GGGTTATCATCGATGAATTTTGCGATTTTCAGATTGCGCATATTCTCGATCAATCCAGAGACAGCCACGCCATCGGCGGGATATGAGGCAGGTGCACCGATGAACCAGTCTGTTAAAGAGTCACCCAGGCGAAGCTCTATAGTACTTTCAGGCGTTGAGTGGCTGATATTGGAAATCTGACCGAAGTCTTCGACAAAGAAGCGTCGATCACGAAGATTATCGAGCGTTTTAACGAAATCCCCATTTATATAACCAGGAACCATGAAAACGCGCGGGTCATCTTTTCTTGTCAGATAATATGAGCCACCAACCTCTGTTTTGTCGCCAAGGGTCAACTGCCATTCACGATTTTCGGCCTCAATAACAACAACGGGAGAGCTGGCATTGATGCCATAAACAGAGGTGTCTGTAGCATTTTCTGAGATTATCAGTTCTGATTTAAGCTCGGTAAAATGACGAAGCAGCCCGTCGATTTCTTTTTGGTCGCTTATATATTCGGCCGGAGCGACTATTTTAGTGTCGCTGGCATTTATTGCGACCTTAAGATCTGCATCGCCACGCTTCCAGGTAATGGCGGTCACTTCGTTTCTGGCGCATTCAACAATCTTAACAGGCTTCTGCTGCCCTGGCGGCAGAATTTCTTCTGTTTCGTAGTAGTTTGCATAAACAAGCAGCAACGCCAGAACAACAAAGGCAATCGCGGTTGGCATCAATCGTTTTTTCACTGTTACACCCTCCTTCTGATGAGATAAACCATCAGACCAAACAACACCACCAGTGCCGGGGCACCAAACACGCAGAGAGAAAAAATCCTGCTCGAATCTTTCGCTTCAAACGCAATTCTTGGCATTTCAAGAACTCGCGGTCTGATAGAAATCATCTGATGTTGTCCAACCATCCAGTTTATACCATTGATAAACAGGTCTCGATTGGCAAGTGAGCCAATATAAGCGTTTGAAAAGAAATCAGAGTCGCCATAAATCAACACTTTACTGGCAGAGGCATTTTCGGTATTTTCGACAGCCACACCAAGGTTAAGTGGGCCTCTGACATCATGCTCTTCTTCAAAACCGATCTGAATCTGTTCTTGACCGGCTATACTGCGTTTAGCCCACGAATTTTCTATAGTCTTCATGTAGGGATCGATCTTGAGCCCCTTTTTGTTCTCTATAGTCAAACTGCGACAATGAAACATGAGGCCAAGCATTTTTTTGTCTTTAATGGGCTGCACGATCGGGTGATCTCCGAAGTCAGGTGCAACTGTCCAGTAATTACGCTGAATACCACGGGGGTCTACCACAATATCATTGTTGAATGTGACACCAAACTCGTTGAAAACGAATTTTTCGAGGTTTTCCAGGGCACGGCCCGGGTCTAACGCGACGACCAGGTGTCCCTTTTCAGATCTGAGGTAGCTGCGCAATTTTTCGATTTCACTGTCGAGAAAATCCTGTTGTGGGCCAACTATTGCCAGCACCGAGGTTTTATTATCAATTTCTTCTTCAAGCAGGTTGATTTCACTTACATCGAAGTTTTCACGCGTCAGTAATTCGTTGGCACCGGCAATATCACGAGCCTGATAACCAGAGATTGCGGCTTCACCGTGGCCTTTGACAAAGTTCACCATGCGCTTAACACCACTGGTTACATTTATGATAGCTGAGGTTATCGCCTGTTCGCCCGTAAACTTTGGCTTCGCATCCTGAGGGCTGTATTGAGTCGGCAGATCAAAGAGGTCATTGCTTAAAAGATCACGGCGACTGGCATCGCACTGCACAACGACGGTGCCCAGAGCTGTTATGTTCATTGCTTTGGTTGTTACGGGGTCGCGCATCGGGTCAACCATCGAAAACGTCAATTTGTCGCTGTGACGCTTGTATTCCTGAAGCAGATCTTTGACCATGCTCTCTTCGGTCGTACCGCGCGGAAAGAATGCCGTTACCCGCACATCTTTTTTCAGCCCTCTGACGCTCTGAATCGTCATGTCAGAAAGGGAAAAGATTTTATTGTGGGTGAAATCGTAACGAAAGTTTCTTCTGAAGCCAATGTGCGAAAGAACTACGCCAATACCGATAATCAAAAGAACCAGCACAATGTCGTTGAGCCACAACAATGTTTTGCGGCTGGCAAACAGTTCAGACGCCATAGCAGGGCGACTCGCAAAGCCCGCAGCGGCAAGAATGATACCGACGGCAAGGGTTCCCCAGGCTATGGCTGCACGACTCGGAAAGTTCACAAAAACCAACCCGGCTGCAATCATAACCGCTAATGCAATTATCAGCAGAATATACGGAAAAACAGAAATCTGTACTCTTCTTTTATCACTCATAACTGTTACCTCCACCTGTCTGACTCAAGCACTCTGGTTGCGAGAAAGAGCCATGTCAGGGTAAACACCAGAAAGAAAATTACGTTACCCGAATCGACGATGCCGCGCAAAAATTCAGCATAGCGGTCAAAAATTGAAAGATTGCCGAGCAACTGCCCGAAAGCATTGTCGAAAGCGTGCTTTGCCCAGCCAAATACCCAGAACAAAACCAGCCCGCCAAAGCTGACCATGGCGGCAATAATCTGATTTTCTGTCAGCGTACTGGCAAAAAGTCCGAGCGAAATAAACGCCGCTCCAATCAATATAAGCCCGATATAACCGCTGTATACCGGCCCCATATCGAAATCATGAGAATATGAAGCAAGAATCACCGGATATTGCAGAGTCAGCAAAATCAGCACCAGATAGAGAACAAAGCACGCCAGAAACTTGCCGGTAATTATTTCGGCCGGCGAGATTGGCGAAGTAAGAAGCAGTTCAATGGTCTTGCTCTTTTTTTCTTCGCTCACAAGGCGCATGGTCAGCACCGGCGAAGCCAACAGCAAAATAAATGCGGCATTAGAAAGCATTGGCTCAAGAGAAGCCATGCGACTCGAAACCAGAATAACCCAGAACAGATAGCCCACAATCATCAGAAAAGACGCAAAAACGATATAGGCTATCGGTGAATAAAAAAACGATTGCAGCTCTTTTTTCATTATGGCCAGAATCTTCACGCTGCTTCTCTCCTTTCGTCGCCGCTGGTAAGCTTGAGAAATACATCTTCAAGAGAGACTTTTACGGGCGATATCTCGCGAAATACCGCCCCACCCTCTGTAAGCTTATGGAAAAGCCCGTCAAAATCTTCTGCTTTATCGAGACTCAGCTTAAACTCAAAGGTGTCAGGGTGCTCGGCAACATCGTGCACCTCAGAACCGGCAAACTTGTCAACAATCTGGCGCCAGTTTTGATCGGCAGCAGGTTTTATGTTTATTTTCCACGCAGGTTTTCCGGCTGCGGTCTTTTCGAGATTGGCGACCGAATCTACAGCCACGATCTCGCCCTCGTTGATAATAACGACTCTGCCGCAGGTCATGCTGACTTCGGGCAGAATGTGCGTTGATAAAATGATGGTGTGATCTCTTGAGAGGTCTTTAATCAGCCCGCGAATCTCGATGATCTGATTAGGATCAAGACCAACGGTAGGTTCATCAAGGATAAGCACATCAGGATTATGCAAAAGAGCCTGAGCGAGCCCAACCCTCTGGCGATAACCCTTCGAAAGCGTTCCGATAATACGCCCGAGGTTTTCGGTAAGGCCAATGCGTTGCGCAACATAATCAAGGCGTTCGCGCCTGATACGTGACGGCAATTCTCTTATTTCACCAATAAAATTCAGATAACTGCCAACCGTCATTTCATGGTAGAGCGGCGGAGTTTCTGGCAGATAACCAAGTCGGCGCCGCACCTCCATTGAATCTTCGAACACGTCGAATCCTGCAACGCTAGCAGAACCAGAGGTTGCCGGCAAAAAACATGTCAGAATACGCATCGC
>SABV01000329.1 GCA_009928855.1 Erysipelotrichia bacterium
TGGCATACGGTGATATATCTGACACAGAAACCTTCGAATCGCTGCCACTTACAAAAACACGTTGTGTCGCAAGCACCGTGCATTCAGAAGAACTGAACCTGGAACTTCTCCAATTTCTAAAAGAGCGACGCTTTCAGGGCAAAATAGCTCTGACGGCAAGCAACTCAGAAGAAGCCAGGCATTATGAGGAAGCTGGTGCCAGCATTATATTTCGACCATTTAATGACGCCGCAGAGCAGGCGGCCGGATCACTCACACATGCAATAGACGTTTTGCCAGACAATATTAACTGGCCAATCGCTTTTAAAGACGTAAAAATAAGTGCCAGTTCAAGTTTTGCAAGTCAGGCACTCAGACAAATACCGATAAGATCAATTACCGGGGTTTCTGTGCTGGCCGTTATCAGAGGCGGGCAAATTTATCACGAACCGGGCGCAGATTTTAAAATTTTTCCGGGCGACAGGGTTGTAATAATGGGTCCGGGCGAATTGCTGCCCAAAGCGGAAGAATTGTTAAACAAGTCTTCTCCCACAGATGAAAATGGAGAAGTTGGCAGATTTGAAATCGCTGAGATTCTTATTGCCAATGGGTCTGCCAAGGCAGGACAAACATTACAGGATATGAAATTCAGACAGGCATATGGTGTAACAGTTGTCGGAATAAGGCGTGGCGAGCAACAGATAACAGCCCCAAGCCCATCTGAAAGACTTGAGACCGGCGACTGCATAATCGTCATTGGCACAGCCCGCGCCGTAGAAACGGCCAGAAAACAGCATCAAACAAATACCAACAACCAGTCAGCAGACAACGAAAAACTTTAGCAAACCACTCGAATTGTTTTTGTAATTAAGCCACAAAAGACTGGGTTCTTACGGTTTAATCTGAAAAAACTCTATAAAAAGCTTCAGGGATTGCCGGCTGTTTTTTTTGCCAGCGGCTTCAACTGATTATTAAGGTTAAAAGACAAAAAGCATATCTTCTTGCCTTCCTGAACAAACCTTTTCTCGTAGGTGGTCTGAATTGGCGGCAACACAGAATGAAGCAATGAATTATAAAGATCATCAGTGTCGTCAATAATTCTAAGACCGTTATCGAGGGCCAGAGTACGCGTAAAATCGTAAAGGTCGTAGTCATCTGTTTTGAGGCAAACAGTGCCGTTTTCTACGAGAATCTGCCGGTAACGATTCAGAAATACCGGTGATGTCAGGCGTCTGTGAGCTTTGCCCGGGTAAGGGTCAGGAAACGTTACCCATATTTCGGTTACCTCGCGGTCAAAAATCTTATTAATCAGCTCAATCTGGCTTCTGACAAAGCAGGCATTATTGACTGAATCGTTTTGCACAGCTTTAACGCCATGGTAAAGACGAGAGCCTTTAATATCCATGCCGACAAAATTTTTATCTGGAAACATCTTTGCCAGGCCCACAGTGTATTCGCCACGGCCGCAACCAAGCTCAAGCACGAGCTTGTGATCGTTGCCAAAGAAATCCGCCGACCACTTCCCTTTAAAATGATGGTCTATCTCAAGCAATTTGAGAGCCGATGGCTCGAACAAGCGCTCAAAGGTTGCGTTTTCTCTGAATCTTATAAGTTTTTTCTTACCCATAACGGCATGAGGTTAGCTCAAAAAGCAATCATTGGCAATAAAATTTAGAGAAAACATGATTCAAGGCTATTTAAGGGTCATAATTTCGAGGTTCGCAGCGGTAATTCGCACCTTATACAATCGCCCCTTAGCGTCAACCCAGTCGGTAACGGTCGGGTCATAACCCGGCTCAGGGTGTGCGGTCTGGTATTTGCGAACCATTGAACCATCGGCAGTAATTGCCAGATAATAACGCGATGACGGGGTATCGTATATTACATGCAGGCGATTAAGGGCGTCATAGCCTTGCAGAGACGCCCAAATTACCGGTTCGTCATCTATAAGAGAAACAAAGGCACGCAGCGGCAAACCTGGCTTTTCTGAAACAAGCACCCGCCATTTACCACCCGATTCATCTGCCGCAAGAATCGCGGTTCTGCCATTTTTTGCGATGGCCAGGCCTATCTGCCCTTCGAGCGGCTTGCCAAAAGGCTTGCCATTTTTGTCTAGAACGATGGTGCGACGCATAGCAACATCTTCGAGGTAAATATTGCCGCTGCCATCGCTGTGAAGGCGATTTATCTGAAGCCAGGCATTTTTTTTGGAGTCGGCGGCACTGAATACACGCGCTGGCGCATTACGCAAATCTATCTCAATTACTGCATTATTCGCGGCATCACCAACCAGCAATTTACCGGGCATACCAGGGCAAAGATCAACCAGAACGGGATCGCTGGCCAGTTTTAAAGAACGCGCAACTTTAACAAGATCAACTGATTTGATCAAACGGCCTCTTGAGCTATAGGCGGTAATTTTTGCGTTCAGAGTATCGCCAGCCCAGAGGTTGCCATTTCTATCGGTTATAAAAGCCATCGGGCCCTGAAAAGGGCCGTCGAGAATGCCACCATTGTCGTCACTAAGCCACAGAAGCTGGTTTATACCATCACCCTGTGAGAATGAAAGCCATGGGTTGAATTCGATATCTGGAATTTTTACAAGCTCTGTGTCTGCTGATGACGGAACAATTGAAAGAATGCAAATCAACAGAAGAGAACAGAACAATTTCGTTTTAAACATCATAGAGTCTGCTAATTTTAATCAGGAACCTGAAAGCTTGTTAAGCATCTGATCCATGTTTTTTATGCGATATACTCCGGCCCAGCGCGAGGCGTATCTTGCCGGAAGAACTTCTATACGAACACCTGAATAACCTACTTTTCCGGCAATGCGGGTGCGGCTCTGAACCCTGGTGGGCGTTGAATGAGCAATTATCGGCTGCCCCGAAGAAGTGTAGCCCATGAACAGACCAACATGCCCAACCCCGCTGCTGCCCGGGTTCATGACAAAAACATCGCCCGGCTTGATTGAGTCACGGGGGTTCGGCGGCGGAAACGATGAAGTGATTTTTTTGGTATAGCTGGTTTTATAATTCTGGCTGGTCGGGTACCAGCTGTTAACAGGGAACACAGGAGGAATACCGGATGCAGCGGCCAGCTTTTGAATAAATTGGCCAACAAAACCAGAACAATCTGTTTTTTCTGCGTAACCTGAAGTCTTAGTATGCCCGGCGCCAAAAACATAGGCTTTGTTACTTGAACAAAACTTTTCGACCACATCAAAAACTGAGCTGAAACGTTTGCTGTCATAACCAAATCTTGCGGGATCAAGAGTGCCATCGGGCAACGTCGCCGTCGGTTTATTATCGCCATTAGAAGGGGCAATGCTGCTTCTGCTGTTGCCAATTTCTACATAATCACTGTGAACATAAGCAACTTTGCCATTGTAATGAATCTTAAGCCAGTCACCTTCCCGGGCAATAATTCTGAGTTTGTCTCCATCATAAAGCTTGCCAATAATTTTGCCCCAGGGCTTAGTTCGCACATTAAGGCGAGTATTGACATTGACAAAACCTATCGTAACCTGGCTGGTGGCAGCAGTGGTCGTTTTAACGGCGGCAACAGAGCTGCCTGAAGTGTTTTTAGAAGCTGCCTGAGTCGAAAGATTAACCTGCTCAACATTAAAAGGGTTGCTGTCATCGGCATTAGCGGCAGAAACCTCAAAAATGAACGAAGCAGCCAGGAAGATCATCATTCCTGTAAATAATATTTTTTTCATAAAATCTCCGGGGAGGTACACAGTTAAAACCCAATCGTAAACGATACTACCAGTTAATCATAACAGAAGTTTAAAAAATCCGGGAGAGCAAAACAAAACAATAATTGGCAAACGGGTGAATTCTTAAGACTTTGCCAACCTGGTTCTTGACCAGA
>SABV01000330.1 GCA_009928855.1 Erysipelotrichia bacterium
TGGGGCAAAATGCTGTTACAAAAGTTTGACCAGAGCTTTGTATTGGCAGGTCGGTTTCTACTTGGCACAGTGTTTACTGTCTCTATGGCTTTTATTTTTAAGGGTGGTCTTCACGCCGATGCTATTTTTTCACAAAAAGCACCCCTGTATGGGAGCATCTTTTATATGGCTGTCATCTCCGGAATCCTGGCCACAAGCTTTTTTTATGCCGGACTGAAATGGGTTAAAGCATCGCAGGCATCAATTCTTGAGCTGTTTTTCCCGGTTTCATCGGTGGTTATTATGTGGCTTAGCTTTAATAGACCTATAACACCGATACAGATAGCGGCAGGAACAATAATGTTCTTTGCTGTCTACAAAATAAACCAGACCACAGACAAAAAAGTCTGAATCAGGGTTTTTTATCGCCTTCAGCCTGCAGAAGCATCTGATAAATCTGGTATTTTTTCTGGTAAATGGTGAGAGCCTGTAAGGTTTCAATAGTCTGGGGGCCACTCTCGCGCAACAATCTTACATATTCGTTATAAGAATCAAGATATTCTTTTTGCGCATATTCGATCGGTGATATCTTTATAGCGGCCGCCTTGGCCTTTGCTTCAACCGTGCTCATCTGAGATGGCGCCATGGAAGGAGCACCAATACGAGTCTCGCTTGAAGCAGGCGTCTGGGCGGGATCATCTTTTTTCCCGCAGCCGCTGAAAGCTATTAGCAACCCACCTAGAATCAGCGCAAACAGAGTGTTTTTCATATTTTTACCTTAACTGATTATAGGTAACATGCCAGATCATGTCAAGCCCGGTAAAACATCGAAAAATAGCGTTATAAATCGTATGCTGGCAAGTTTGGCGATTGTTCGACCCGGTTCGCCATAAAAAGAATCTGAAAATTCGATAAAAAAAACCAGACAACTGCAATCATGCGATCTTTGGGCCTGCTCACCAGGTAACGCTTACCATGGAACAATTCAATCCACTTCCAATAGCTAGAAGCGCCACATGATCCCCTGCAAGGATTCTTCCTTTCTCTTCGGCCATTTTAAGAGTGACAGGAACTGCTGCCGGGCCCATATTCCCATAGTCCATAAAATTCAGATGCTGCTTTTCTGGTGTAATTCCAAGTGTTGCATTCAACAGTTGAATATTTTTTGAGCTGACCTGGTGAGGAATATAAATTTTTATGGTGTCATCGTGCCAGAGAGGCAGAGTTTCTTGAGCCAGAAGCCATGTTTCGTGAGCAAGTTTTACTCCACGATTCATTATTTCTGCCGCGTCTGCCTTCATAAAATCAGGCTGACCAACACAGAGTCTGCTGTATCTCGTATCCGACAGGCTCACGATTCCGTTTATCTGGTGGTTAGTACGAGTATAACGCTTGTGACCGACTATCATGGCAACAGCGCCACTGCCGAGGGTAAGAGTGGCAAAATTATCTCGATACATTTCAATGGTAGTATCTGGTTGTCTGAGGCGATCCAGGGTCGAAGCAAGAACCTTGCCCGACACCTCGCCGTTTACAATCATCCCATATTTGATCTGCCCTGCCTCTATCATCATCATTAACACCTGCGCGGCAGAGAGAAACCCCAGACAGGCGTTACTGATATCGAAGTTGAGGCATCCGGGCGACAATTTCAGGTTGCCATGCACCAGGCAAGCCACTGAGGGCTCAATGTAATCCCTGCAAACCGATGTGTTAATGATACAGCCAATTTCTTCAGGGTCAATTCCGGAGGTTTCTATAACTTTTCTTGCAGCCAGCGTGGCCACATCACTTGGCATAAATTCGCCATTCCACACTCTTCTTTCGCCAATACCTGTCAATGCTCTGAGAAGACCCTTGGGAAGACCCAACCGCCGCATGGTTTCTCTGATTTCTTCTTCTATCTGCTCAGATGTGATAACGAGAGAAGGCAGCTCATATTCAACTGCTTCAATTGTGACGTTTCCAGATATCATAACCCTGATTCCCTTATCGAGATTCTGCTTTGCATAATCAAAAACACTAAAAAACAACGCTTAACCGGGCTTAAAACCCATTAAACAACAACACCCGGCCGCAGATCACAGGTTTGCGGGCTATGGCCAAAGACTATAGAGCAAAAATTCCGGTATTTTTAATATAAACGCTTCTAATAACCATATTATCTGAAAGCGGTTCTAACGGTATTAAAAAGATGTCTAAGATTTTTCCAGCCACGATAAATCGGGGTCGGTTTATTTTTGCTGTTTAAAAGAGAAAAAGTGGCAATCTGAGCAGACCTTACAGAATACTCAAGAGTAAAAACTATGTCTTCTGGAATTTCACAATACTGACCGATAAAAGCAAAATTTTCGGCGCAGGCCGGAACAACCTCAGGTCTGTCACCCGATTTTCTCGGCATAAACTGACTGGTAATGTATGGCATCACGCATGGTATGCACATTGCCGAGTCAATTATGTTCTCAAGCTCATTTTCAAATTTTAAATGATGAATGATTTCTTCAAGAATTTCCCGGCCGCTACATTCAGACATTTTCTTTTTTACAAAATTTCCGGGCCGGTCTGGATACAACCCATAGCCCCAGAGTATTTGCAGGTGCTCTGGCTGATTAATGAAATGAGGCTGGTTTGGAATTGCAAACGAAATGAGCCAGTTAGAATCTACAATGGTAACGGGGCCTTCGGTGCCTGCAGCTGCACGAGTCAGCGTTTTAATAAGCCCAAAAAACAAAGGAGTCGAAAAAGTCGCGGTAAATGATACCCACTTGGTTTTCTCGATATCAGAATAAAAAACAGAGTATTGGCCAAACTCTGGGTGCTGTCCTGCGATATTTTTCCATAATTCCAGTGAGGGAATTTTTCTTTCGGCGTTTTTTGCGGGTGGCTTATGCATTGAACCAATCGAAAAATCAGCCGTCATTGAGCCAAGTGTCAAAAAAACCAGATCGTTTTTTTCTATTTCTACACTTTGTTTCGTGCCTTCTGACAAAACAGAAATTCTATCTATCCACATTTTTCCATTTGCAGAAGAAAAATGAACATCTTCAACCACGGTATTTTTCTGAAAAATCACCCCCTGGGCTTTAAGCCAGGTTTTTACGGGCAGAACTATTGAATCATACTGATTATACCTGGTACTTCTGACGCATGTCTGAGTATCGAGCACTGGCGAACACTGAATGAACCTGAGAATATAGCGTTTGAGTTCCTCCAGGGAATGCCAGGGTTGAAATGAAAAAGTGGTACAAAATTCATACCAAAAATTGCTTTTAAAAAAAGACGGAGAAAAAAAATCCTCAATTTTTAAGTTTTCAATTTTCTTTTCAGGGAGTGTGAGAAGCCTGAGAATTTTAATTCTATCCAAAAATTTCAGTTTAAATGGTCTTGCATCAATTGCCCGACCATTTAAAACCAGTCTTGATCGCGAGCAGGTTTTTACCTGCTGGTTAAATTCAACGTAGTCATCCATCAGGGTTTTATGAGGATGCTCCAACGAAGGAACGGCTGACATCATGTCAAATAAGGCTGAATAGACATTGTCCTCAAGCATTCTGAAGCCACGCATGAAATAACTGTTTGTTTCTGGCCGATACAAGGCATCAAGGCTTCCCCCGGCAATTTCTGATTCTTCAAAAACAACAATGTTTTTTCCCGGAAGGTGACCTTCTTTGATTAGATAAAATGCGCTTGCAATACCGGCAAGGCCACCGCCTGCAAGATAAGCTCTGACTCTGTTCATTTATTGTTTATTTATATAAAATGTGGATTTTCCTTGCAACCACGAAAATATATTATACCAACACGAAAGTCAAGAAAGCTATTTACGTGTCACCGGCCTTATTTTATAAAAACACCGCAGCGAACAA
>SABV01000331.1 GCA_009928855.1 Erysipelotrichia bacterium
AAACTCGAATATAACTCAGACACTGAGTTTTACACCCTGACTCATCCAACCGGTGCCAGTTGGATATTCAATGCAAAAGGGCAGATACAGCAGATGCTTCGTTTATGCTGTGGCCTGGGGACTTCTGATGCCATCGTTTTTTCTTACGATTCGGCAGACAGGCTCGAAACCGTAAGCATGCCATCAGGCAAAACCATCTCATTTGCTTATAATGCCGATAATCTGATCGAAAGCATTACCGACTCTACCGACAGAACGTTTTCTTATTCTTATGACGAAAACAAAAATCTGATTTCTTACAAAGATCCCTTAAACAGAGAAACGACTTATGCGTATGACAATTCAGGTTTTCTCACCAGCTATACCGCACCAGGCAATAAAACCACTGTAATTACGTATTCAGAAAACAGAGTAGCCTCAGTAAAAGACCCTGATGGTGCGCAGAATTTCTTTAACTGGGATTTCGATCAAAAGAAGCTTTTTCTCACAGATTTCGTTGGTGTTACTCATGAATACGGCTTCGACGAGAATTGGCGTGTTAATTCTTATGCGCTGCCTTCCAGTGCGCTCAAAAAAGATTTTTCCACAGCCAATGGCCGTCTGACTAAGATAAAAGACAGCCTTGGTCAAACAGATACTTATACCTATGACGAAAATGGATTTTACAAGTCTCACAAAGATAAACTCGGTAATATAACCACTTTTGAATGGCATCCTCAATTTCATAAACTTACCAAAAAAACCGATGCTCTTAACCGAAAATGGTCTTATGAATGGTGCTCACGCGGCAATCTCGTCAAAGAGACCGACCCGGCCGGCAAAGTTACCAGATACACATACGACAGTCATAACAACAGAACATCTAAAACCGATGCGCTGGGCCATGTAACCAGATATGTTTACGATTCCACCGGAAACTATCTGTTGCAAAGCATCGATGCAATGGGTGGCATTTCAAGCTTCAGTTATGATTTGCGCGGAAACCTTGTTTCATCGATAGATCAACTGGGCAGAACCACTTCTTATGAATATGATCTGATCGACAGACTGGTTAAATCAACCTATCCCGACAAAAGATTCACGCGCATCAATTACGATGAAGCAGGCAACATCGCTTCCCGTATTGACAACCTTAATCGTGTAACTGCCTATACGTATGATGCAAACGGACGCCTTCTCACCACTACCAGACCAGACAAAACCATGTTGGCTCACACCTATGACGCATCAGGCAGAAAAATCAGTTCGACAGATGCCATGGGCCGTGTAACGGCATACGAATACGATGCTCTCGGTAATATGACCAAGGTAATTTATCCCGATATGTCGTATCAGACATACACCTACGATACTGAAAAACGCCTGATTGCAAGCACTGATGAACTTGGCAATACAAGCACTTATGAATATGACCCGATGGGTAGAATGCTTGCAGCAATAGATCCTTCGGGCGCACGTATCGAGAATCAATACGACAAAATCGGCCGAAAGATTTCGAGCAAAGACGCCCTCGGAAGAACTACCAGCTATAAATACGATGTCCTGGATCGCGTAACAAAGGTCATTGCCCCGGATTCGACGACCAATGCCAGCGTTTACGACGCTGTCGGCAACCTGCTTATCTCTACCAATGCGTTGAATCAACGCACAACTTATCTTTACGATGCTCTTAATCGTCAAATAAAAACAACCAGACCTGACAAGGCAAAGTTCACGACCCGTTATGATGCAGTCGATCAGGTAATCAGCGAAACTGACGCTCTCGGCAATTCGACCACTCACAAATACGACATTGCCGGTAGAAGAATTTCCACGACCAATGCCATGAAGCACACATGGCGTTATGTTTATGACAACTCAGGCAGACTGGTTAAAAGCATAGACCCGCTCAAGGGTAATGCAACAATGCAATATGACGCCATGGACAGAGTCATTTCTGAAACTGATGTTCTTGGAAGAACTGCTACATATGAATATGATGCTACAGGAAAACGCATTGCAAAAACAGACTCTATGGGTCGCAGAAGCATTTTTAACTATGATACCAGAGACAGGCTTACCAGCGAAATCGATGCCGAAGGCAGGATCGTTTCTTATGCTTACGATGCAGCGGGCAGAAAAACAACCCTCATCGATGGTGCCGGTAGAGTATGGCGCTGGGAATACGATGCTCTTGGCAGAATCACAGCCGAAATAGATCCGATCGGCAACAAAATTAGAAGTGTTTACGATACTGTTGGCAACTTGATTCTCAGAACCAACGCCCGTGGTCAGGCAACAGGTTACGAATACAACATTATGAACCGCCTGGTCAAAATCAGCTATCCAGACCAGACATCTGCAACTTTCAAATACGATGCTCTTGGCCGCGAACTGGCCAGAAAAGGTGATGCGGGTGAAGTTGAAAAAGCCTACGACATAGTCGGCAACCTGATTTCTGAAAAATTCGTTAATCAGAACAAATTATGGAAATACAGCTTTGACATGATGGGAAATAAGATCAAAGCTGTTTCTCCAGAGAACGAGATCTTCAAATACTCTTACGACAAGCTCTACAGGGTTGTAAAACGTGATTCAGAAAAAGCATACGAAAATATAACTTATGTTTACGATGCCCTCGGAAGAACCATCGAAGAAAAACGTTCTGAATCAACTACTGCCAATAAATTCGATGCTGCTGGTCAGCTGCTTGAGATGAAGCATTACAGACTTGTGCTCGACCAGAATCCTTTTGGATGGGGCAAAAGCAAAAACAAAAAACCGGTTTACAAAGAAGAGATTCTGGCTCTCAGGCAATATGCTTATGATCCTGCCGGCAATAGAATCAGTATGACTGATGAAGATGGTAAAATCACTTCGTATATTTATGACAACAGCAACTGGCTTACCAGAGTCGTTTATCCGAACACTGACGTCGTGACTTACACCTATAACGGTGCCGGCGATAGAACAAGCGAAAAACTAAATAACAAGCCCGCCGTTGGTTATGAATATGATGCTGCAGGCAGAATGATCGCTAAAGGCGCTGATACATTCATCTATGATGCAGATGGCAACATGCTTTCAGATTCAGATACATCCTACACGTGGAATTCTGACGACAGGCTTGTAAAAGCTGAAAAACGAATCAGCAGACATGACAAAGACAAAAAAGGGAATGGCTTTGGTTTATTAAAAAATCAGGATTCAATCATTTACGAAGAATATGCTTATCTGCCCCAGGATTGGCGCAGAATTACAAGAAAAACCGGAACGCTTTACCCGAATTCGAAGGGTTGGCTGGGCCTCGTTCAAAAGTTAGAAGAGCAAACCTTTGCTTCTGTATACGATGGTGATGACGAATCTCATGAATACATTGCGACTAGAGCCATATTTAAGCTTCCCGGCAAATCTCAAACGATAAAAACCAGACTGAAACTATTAAGGGAATTTATCGGCGGGCCCGGAGCTGACGATATAGAACATGTCAGATATGGCCCATTTTCTTTGGCAATGCTTAAAGATGGCCTTGGTTCTACCATAGCGTTAACCGGAAAAGATGGTAAAGCCATCGCCAGAATCGGTTATGATGCATGGGGTAATTTAAGATGGCCTGATAAAGATGATCGTTTACCATGCAAAGAAGATGACTTCGAAAGCTATCTCAACAAGCTCGAAAATATAAGAAGCTTCGGCATGGCCAGCCATAACGCCTGGGGTTTCGGCAAACACTTCGCTGGCAAACTGACTCCTTATCTCTATACCGGAAGACGTTACTCAGAAATCACAAACCAATACTGGAATCGTAACCGCTATTACTCCCCGGCTCTCGGTAGATTCGTTAGCAAAGATCAGATAGGA
>SABV01000332.1 GCA_009928855.1 Erysipelotrichia bacterium
TCAACTTTCATAACCGGTTTCCCGGTACCTTCGCTTGAAGGTTTGGCTAATTTAACAGACAAGCAAAACAATGTCAACTAAAAAACAAAAGTTTTTTTTTAATTGTTTCGTTTTCATACGACAACGGCGTTCATAACTACAAAACTACCCTGCCGAACACCAGCCTTGCGCGAAATTACAGAACACTTAGCCCGCAAAGCAAAAAACAACAACTCATTCTTAGTTTTGCAGTATAGCTTTTTTAGTCTTCCTGCTATAATATTCGGGTGAGTATTTGTATTCGAGCCTTATTGCACATTATTTGCAGACATAAAGATTGCCGTCCTAGAGAGTTAAAATGACCTCCAGAAACACAGATAACCTGACTCAGCTCTTTCAGAACACCAGGAAACATATAGAGACACTGATCTCAGGAATCCCCTTAATCAAAGCAGTTACAAGTGGCACACCCGGCAGTAATGAAACTGACGAATTTAAAATTCTCGAGCAGATCCCGCTTAAAGTCATCACTGTAGAGAACAGGCCACTTGTTGCGACAGCTTTTTGCGGGCCAAGTGGAGCCGGAAAAAGCACTGTTTTTAACTTACTGACAAACCTTGACGTGCCGGCAGGAGGTGCTGTCAGACCAATGACATACGCTTCGTTACTTGCTATCCCGGACTCAATCAAAGAGAATATACATCTGGAATCCATGTTTCCCGGGTTTGATATTATCGAACTCGGTGCTCCGGCAGATTTGCGTAATCCATCAGCGCCCGTAGAGAGACTTTTTCATACCGTTTACAAAACAGATTCTTCAACAGATGCTCTTTGGGCATGCCTGGTAGATGTGCCAGATTTCAATACCACCGAGCTCAGCAATTGGGCAAAAGCAGAGCAGATGATCAGACGTGCTGATTCGGTTGTCTTCACTGTTTATCACGAGGCTTACAAAAGTCAAAAAACTTTTGAAATGCTCAAACGGGTGCTCCATTTATCGGGAAACGTAACATGGCTGCTTACCAAGCTGGATGAGGCTAATACCGCACGCGATGCATTTGCAATACGCGAAGATCTTCTAAAATGCGCCGGTCATGACCCTGATTTTCAAGCACTGCGGGCAGACGGACAAACGCTGTTTGATTTTTTACAACAATGCCCATTTTATTATAGTGCCCACAACAGAAATGTTTGTTTATCAATGCTACAACCGCTTGCAAATACGTCTGATGATTTCAAATCACACATATTCGGCCAGAAGGGCCTTGAGACTGTTATAAGAAGACAGCTGCAAGGCATAGTGACCGGAGTAGAATGCAGTGAGGCAATCTGCATCAGAGCAAAAGAAGAGCGCACCAAAACCAGCGAAACAATATCTGAGATAGAAAAGCATCTTCAAAAAGCCGCTGCAAAAATTACCGGTGAAGAGATTCCGGTATTTCGAATTCTGGCAATGATTCGCAGAACGCTTGACGCTACCCGCCCATCGTTTCTAAAAAGAGCATTTAAACCTCTTTTAATGGTCGGCTCAGGGCTCAAAGCTATTATTACTTCTCTACGCGCTTCTATATCTCGCCTGAGCGGAATAGACATGAGCAGATCAGTCATGTTACGCGACAAACTGGAGCGCTCGAGATTGCATGCCGAGGTCGAAAATCTTGTTGAGTCATGGCGGCGAACGCCTGAGTTCTGCAATCTGGGGGCAGAAACATGCCGTTATGCCTCTGACTGCATTATGTCTATGGAGCTGCCTCCTGTAGATTCAGAATGGGAGACTTCTGTATCTGTGGCACTGACGAAATGGCAGGCTAACAATAAAAATCTCTGGCTCTGGATGAATGTTATCGACGATCTGTTCATTTTAATGGGAGCTGGGCTTTTTGCGGCAGATTTTTTTATTGATGGTGGAATAGGCTCTCTTGGCGTGGTTGCCGTAATAGGTGGTACCGGTGCGACCGGCGGTTTTCTGCTTTCACTTTTTAACAACATGGGACTGGGCAACGAAATTCTCGAGGCCCATAAAAACTGGAAAAAAATGCGACAAGAAGTCTACCGGCAGCACCTTGGTAAATTTCTTGCGGGGCCACTTTTGCTTGATAACCTGGTGAAAAAGAGAGAACAGCTCGCTCCAGAGCTCATAGATTCATGTATTGAAGCATGTCAGAAACTCAAGGAAATCAGCCAAAACCATGAAATCAATTAAACAGGAAATATTGCTTGAAAAAGCGCGCAACATCTGCAAAATCTGTGAATTTTTCCATGAAAACGAGCTGTTCTTTTCTCTAAAACACAACCTCGAAGCCGCAGCAGAATTTTGCGAAAGCGCAGACACCAGAAAACCACTCATCATAACCCTGGTAGGTGGCACAGGTGTTGGCAAGTCTTTTATTTTCAGCGTTTTATGCGGATACGATAGCGCCAGCCCCTCTTCTTCTTCTGTGAGGGGATTTACCCAGAAACCATACATTGCAGCCAGTGAAGAAGACAGGCCTTTTTTGCCTTTCAGCTCAACAGAGGCGGTATTTTTACCTGGTCTTATGCCCGGGATGGTTCTGATAGACACGCCCGATCTGGACACTATTAACGACAACAACGTGCGACTGGCCAGAGAAACGATATCAGCTTCAGATATTGTAGTTTGTGTAACTACTCCTGATAAACGTTCTGATTTCGCCATAAATAGCAGAGTCATTGAATGGTCATCACGCAAACGCTGGTTTTTTGTGATAAATAAGCTAGACACTGTACCGGAAGTAACGGAAGAATCGCTGAGAGCCGATTTAGTCAGGCGTCTGCAAACATTCGGATTCGCAACAGAACCGACTGCTGAATTCATTTTCAGCGCAAGGCAACCTGACTCTTCTGAATTCAAGCGTTTTAAAGACACAATTATTTCGAGCAGAAGCATTTCGCATAACGCCATATTGCGCAGAGAAGCCAGTATTAGACATTTTCTGCACGCCATAGACGACAACAAATGCTGTTCAGGCATTCTTAAGTTGCTTCATGAGCTAAAAAGCGCCAGAGAGATTCTGAGTGAAAAAGTTCGCCAGAGCCAGGAAGAAATAGCCTCTTCTGCTTCTGTGGTTAATCTTACAAGCAATTTACTTACGACTAATCTCTACCACGAACTTGCGGCGAACTGTTCGCTTTTTCTATTTCCGTATTTTTATGTATTAAGCTGGTTATCAGGAAATCCAGGGCATGAAAAACTGGAGACAGGCCTAAGCATGGCGATCAATGGCAGTTTTGTAATAAAAGAATGTTATGCTGACGAACGACGATGCCTTGAGGATAAAGCTCTGCCATACGACTGCTCAGAAGCAATCTCTTTGCCAAAAGTGCCGACGCTTGCTGAACAAATGCATTTTCAAATAGCCAGGCATGCTCAAATAACGGCAGACTCGGCGCTATTCCGTTTTTATGTTTTTACAGGCAATCTTGTACCTTTTATAATCTTATTTCAAGCTCTTTATAGGGCTGTAGCCAACTGGTTAACAGGCACATGGCTGCCTTCTGATTTTTTTATTCACGCCATATTTCTGGTTGCAGCTGCTACACTACCGGGTTATCTGCTTATTGCAAAAGCCGTCAACAGAACCACTGCTGCTTTTAAAATTGCTGCGCCGCTCAACGAGCCACAATTGATAAATCTTGACACCAATATAGAAAAAATAGAAGACCTGTTACAGGAAGCATCAATAATGACAACTGGCGCCAACGCTTATCTGGCGGAGCTTAAGACAGAATTACCATGTAAATCTTTTGGTATCCACAGTTGATTTTGAAAAAAT
>SABV01000333.1 GCA_009928855.1 Erysipelotrichia bacterium
CAAAAAAGAAACTGTTAAAAATGATGCAGACAAAGAAACAAACTAAAAAATCTGGCTTTACGCTGGTTGAAACGCTGATTTCGCTTACGCTGCTGGCGGTTTTATTTGTACTTCTCGGTGGCCTGCTTTCGGGAATGGCAAAAATATCGCGGGTAGCCTCAGACATGGCAATATTTGATCGTGAGATCGAATTCTGCAGCGAAATAATGCGTAAAGAACTTGGCGAAATGGTTATAGATAACCAAAAAGCTGATTTTACCTTTCTGGGTGGTTCTGAATTTCTTGCTTACACAACAACGCGAGATGAGTTGCTGGCAAGAGATAGTATTCCGGGAGGCGCTAAAAGAGTAGAATGGCGCTACGACCCCGAAAAAAAGAGCCTTGTTCGCACCGCCACAAAGCTGGTTGCGCCCGGCCAGGGGCTTCCGCCGGTTGCGCGAAGCAGTTTTATTGAAGGGTTGATTGGTATTGAGTTTTTATATTTTGATGGGGTCACCTGGTTTAAGCTCAGTGGTATTTCAAGTGTGGTGCCACGCTCAGAAAGTATTGCCGTCAGATTCATTATAAAAAAAGACACAAACGAAACAGGCGTCTATGAGACCGCTTTTTTATTGCCCTATGAAAAAACCGCTGCAAAAAAATAACGGAGTAGCGCTGGTGGCGGTAGTGCTGATGTCGGCACTGCTGATAGCTCTATACCTGCGCTTTATGAGTAACGCCGGGTTGCTTGCCAGAATAGACGCCCGTCAAGATGCAATTCTGCAAATGCGTCTGGCCGCAAGAGGTGCTGTAGACTTTGCAATATCGCTTCTTGGCAGCGACAAGGGGTTGGGCGATGCCTATACTGAAACCTGGAAAACAGCAACAGAAGGAACTTTTAATAATCCTCTCAAAATTGGTGTTGCCAGCTGTGCCGTCAGGGTCGTTGATGAATCGGGCAAGGCTCTTGTAAATAAGGTTGATGCGGTTTTTTTGACGAAGCTTTTTGACTTCTATAATCTTGGAATCGCTGAATCGTTCAGTATTGTCGGTGAAGAACTTGATATTGGCGGCCCGGCCCGTCTGGCTCAGAGAATCAGCGATTATATTGACGATGACGATGCGCCACGCAGCCTGGGCGGCGAAACTTCCCTTTATCTGCAGCATGGGCTGCTGCCCCCCCGAAACGGTCCCATGCAGGATATTCGCGAACTTATGAATATTCCTGGCATTACCCGTGATCTTTTTATTGCCTCAGGCACACGACCGGGGCTTGAAGACCTGCTTACCGTACAAGGCGACGGGCGTATCAACATCAATACCGCGCACGAGGGCGTGCTAAGAGCCGTGCCAGGGCTGCCACAGACTTATGGCAAAGAGCGACTCGACCAGTATTACGAGGGGTTGCTTGCCGCCCGCCCCTTTATGGCGCTTGCAGGTTATACCAACTTTATCGTAAAGTTTGACTGGCGAATTCAAAAAGATTACACCAATAAATTCATGTCGGCCAGTTCATGGTTTCGAATTATCGCCACGGCGCAGGTGGGCAGTGCGATTCGCAGCGCCGAAGCTCTGGTTTTTCGTGAAGTTGACGGCAAATGCAGAATTCTCAGATATACCGAGGTGCCATGACTCAGGCTTTAAGAATTGTTTTTATCGACATGCAGCTGCAGCAGACTCTCTACGACCTGCCGTCAGATGGCGATCACTTGTCGCCCGAAAATATACCGACAGTTATGGTTTTGCCGGCCCTTGCTGCGCTGCCGTTTCAGGTTGAATTGCCTTTTTCTGACCCAGATAAAATCGCCAGGGTTCTGCCTCAGTTTGTTGCCGACAGCTACGTGGATGTCGATGAGAAGTGGTTCTTTTCATGGCAGTTATCAGATAAGCAGCCTGATACAACGGTCTGGAAAATCGCCGGCCTTGCTTTTCCGCCTGAGTTTGCCCCCGGCGCCATTATGCCTGCTGCCGATATCAGGCTCGCAATCCCTGATACTGCACTGCTTGATGCCGCCCCAGGCCAGGCGCATCTGATTAAAACACCAGTTTCATCTCTTGTCGCAATATATGAGACCGGGCACGTTGTCAGAAGAATTTTTAGAACTGACGCTGGTTTGCCCGTAGAAACGCTGTTGGCCGCCGAAAGAGTCGAGTCGATTGATGAAGTCGATCTGACGGCAGACCCTTTATTACTTGCAGCCAGAATTGCGTCTATTCTCGAAAACCCCTGCCGACTCGATATTTCTGGATACCGGCAGATCCGTAAAAGCCGCCTTACAACTCTTCTTGTTAAGTCCGGAGTTGCTTTGATCGCGGCATGCATTTTTCTGTGGCACATTTTTCTGTGGCTCGAATGCCGTGTTACCGAATCAGCTGCACAACGCACCCGGCAAT
This sequence comes from Erysipelotrichia bacterium, assembly GCA_009928855.1. Taxonomy (GTDB): domain Bacteria; phylum Muiribacteriota; class Ozemobacteria; order Ozemobacterales; family Ozemobacteraceae; genus Rifleibacterium. Next base: position 2,374 of record SABV01000333.1, read on the forward strand.
ATATGCAGACAGCATTTTCTGCCGCATTCCCGGGTATTCCTGCGGTTGAGCCCATAACTCAGACTGACCGCAAGATAACTGAAATAGAAACTCGACTTAAAGAGGCTGCCACGCTGCCGAAGATTCCATGGCAGTCATTTTTTATGAGCCTTGCGATTGCTTCTGACTCCGCTGCTACAGGCAGTCATCTGACTGCCCGCGAAAGCGGGTTCAGGCTTTCGGGGCTGGCAAAAAATTATACCGCTCTTGAAGCTTTACGTGGTCGTATCGAAACATGTGAGGCCGTCGAAAAGGTTGCAACATCAGAGTCACGGCAGAGCGACAGCGGAATCAGCTTTACACTGGAGGGCCAATGGAAGCGCTGAAACGATGGTGGCAGAGCCGAACTGAACGCGATCGCCGAGCGTTGATGCTTCTGGCGGTGGTGGTGCCTCTTATTATGTTCTGGTATCTGATAACACGCCCACTCCAGGATCGCCTGCTTCTCGCCCGGCGAGTGCTTGATACAAGCCGGACTCAGGCTGAAGACTTTAAAAAAAGATTGCAGAATTACGCTGAGCTGCGGGCCAGGGCGGCTGGTCTTGAGCTGTCAGCAAGTCCTCAGGTAATAACCCTGCTCGAAGAAACTTTTAAAAACTTGCCGGATAATGCCGAAAAACCCCTGCTTAACCGCACTAATATTACTATTTTTGGTAAACGCCAGCCAGCCGCGCAGATTTTGCTTGATAATGTTCACCCGCAAAGCTTCTGGCAAACCATGCAGATGCTGGCTTTAAAACGAGTCAATCTTGCCGAAATAGAGCTGACATCGGCTGCCGGCAAAAATAGAATTTCTGCTCAGATGAAAGCCTGGATGCCTGTGCCATAGCAGTATTTGTCTGGCTGATTTTACTTTGATAACGAGCAGTTGATCGTTAAAAGATCGCTGACGCATGAATGATTAAAGTATTATTTAAGCCTGATGCGGTCTTTGTTACGTCTGACAAAATGAACATTAAAACCTTCTATTTTTGCCAGATCATACGCTGAACTGAAGGGGCGCCCATCAATTATTTTAGCGGCTTTCTGCTGGCTGATTTTAAAAAAGTCAGTCAGCTCCGCTGTTGTAGCCAGATTGATATTGATTGTGTCTGCGATTTTCTCTGCGCCGCTATCTTCGCTGAGCCATGAATTTTCTGCGACCGGCGTCGTTGCTTCTGAAACTTGCAAAAAGGTGCGACCTGCCTCACGATATGCTGCGAGCCAGAATTCGACCACATTTTTTGTTGAAGCTGCAATCTGGCGTCTGGTAATTTCCATGACAGCAGAAAGCCCGGCTTTGCTTCTATATGCTGAGCCAATATCTGCATAAAAACGATTGGCTTCGGTGGCCATTTCGATTACACGCGTTTCTA
>SABV01000334.1 GCA_009928855.1 Erysipelotrichia bacterium
CAGATGAATGCCGCGCCTGTCGCGGCCGGTAAAGTTGGTAACAGCGGCCACGCGAAGCCTGGCGCTTCCGTGATCTGCTTTAAAAAAGCTTTCAATTCCTGGTTCGAACATTTTTATTGAGGTGTTTAAGGGCATCAGAAATAAGATAAAGAGAGCCTGTGATCAGTATTGTAGATGCATCGTTGCGACAAAACTCAAGAGCCTCTGCAAAAGAATCAAACCATTGCCATTTCTGGTCGGCGAAGGTTGCATCGAATTCCTGTTTTGATAATGATCGGGAGGCCTGTGGTGGAACAAAGCATAGTTTGGCGCCAAACTGACTGAGCCGGCTTGCCATTTCTGGCAGCGGTTTACCTTTTAACCCGCCGAAAATGATATTCAAAGGTGGGGCAGGGGGAAATTTTTGTAAATATGTAACAAGAGTTTCAAGCCCCTCGGCATTATGAGCGCCATCAAGCAAGATTGCCGGAGTCCCGGGTATCCATTGCAGACGACCTGCCCATCTGACCGCCGTAATACCCTGACTGATAGCTTCGTCAGGAACTGCAAAACCGTTTTTGCGCAGTTGCATTACCAGTTCAAGTGCTATTGCAAGATTCTCAAGCTGATGATCGCCAGGGAGCGCCACAAACAGGGGTTCTGGTGCGAATGCTGTTTTTATCAGGTGACCATCCGGGCGACTTTCGAGAAGTTCAAAATTTTGCCCCGGTCTGGCGATAATCAGCGGGCTATTGCGTTTTTTGCATTCTTCAGCAAAGATTTCGAGAATTTCTGGTGACTTTTCGCCGGTTATCAGTGGCCTGTTTTTGCGGATAATGCCCAGCTTTTCGCGGGCAATAGAGAGTTTGCCTTCGCCAAGATATTCCTGGTGATCGGTTCCAATGTTGGTAATTACAGAAATTTCGGGGCTGCTTGAGTTGGTCGCGTCAAATCTACCGCCAAGCCCGACTTCTAAAATTGCCAGGTCTATTTCGGCTTCTTTGAATGCCCAGAATGCCAGTGCTGTCACTGCTTCAAAAAAACTTGCCGGGCCGATTGAAGATTCTTTCTCCATCAGCTTAAAAACTTCCTGTAACTGCGTAACCCCATCGGCCCAGAATTTGTCGGCAAGAGGTTTCCCCATAATTTTTATGCGCTCACGAATATCAACGAGATGGGGCGAGGTGAGGCTGCCTGAGAGATAGTCGGGGCAGCAGGCCATTATTGATTCGGTAATTGCTGTTACTGAACCTTTGCCGTTAGTGCCGCCAATCAAGACGCTTGCATAATCGTGATGCGGATTGTTCAGTTCTTCGAGTATGTGGTTTATTCTGTCGAGACTATACGGGCCGGTGCGGACACCCCGTTCATGCAACCAGTTCAGTGCTTCAAATGTTTTCATCGCAATGGTTCCAGAGCCTAGCTGTAGATTTTGTAAGGTCAGACGATGACAAATATATCAGAAGGCGGGCAACAAAAAAAGCTTAAATTGATTGATTTCTCAGCTGAGCTCTTGAAAATGTCGATCAGTTTGTTGTACTCTCTTGCGACAGGATGGTGGCGTATGCGATTTTTTAATGAAATTGAACCGGAAGAAGAAGAAATTGAAGATCCTTCTGAAGAGGACGATAACGAGACTATTACTCAGAAGGTAATAGGCTGGCTGTGGTTTTTTTTCAAGCTGGGCTTTGTTGTTACACTGATCGGCATTATTGTAGTTATGGGCGCAGTAATTGGCGTTGTTAAAGGGTTTTCAGAGAAAATCCCGATAATTGCCGATAATTCTTATCGTCCCAATTTAACTACCCAGGTTTATGATTGCAACGGCAAGCTTCTGGCTAAACTGCACGCAGAAGAGAACCGCACCAGAATTCTTTCTGGCAAAGAGATTCCTGAAATCATGAAGGGCGCTGTAGTAGCAATCGAAGACGAGCGCTTTTATCAGCATTACGGTATCGATATAGTTGGTATAACACGCGCTATGGCCAAAAACATTCAGGCCGGGCGAGTGGTTCAGGGTGCTTCTACCCTTACTCAGCAGCTCGTAAAAAATGCTTTTCTTACCAGCGAAAAGACTTTTAAGCGTAAGGCTATCGAAGCGATGATGGCTTTTCAGCTTGAACGAAAATACTCTAAAGAAGAGATTCTGACGCTTTATCTTAATGAAATTTATTTTGGTCATGGTGCTTATGGCCTGGCTGCCGCCGCCGAAATTTATTTTGCCAAAGAGCCCAAAGATCTTACTGTGGCAGAGTGCGCTACGCTCGCCGGAATTCCAAAAAGTCCGGTTGCATTTTCGCCAATAAGAAATCCCAAAAACAACCAGGCCCGCCGCATGCTTGTTCTGTCGAAAATGGTGGAGCTTGGTTTTATCTCGCCAGCACAGTATGAAGAGGCTAAGTTAGAACAGCCAAAAATCTGTTCTCTCAAAGCGCAGGAGGTAAAAGCTCCTTATTTCGTGACTTACGTGCGCGACCAGTTGCTTGAAAAATACGGTGCTAACATCGTTTACAATGGCGGGCTCCAGGTTCACACCACCCTTGATCTCGAAATGCAGGAATACGCAGAGCAGGCCATGGCCTCTGCCCCGATTTTTAAAGAATATCCGATCGAAAAATATCCTGGTATGAATGGTTCGCTTGTTTGTATTGATCCTAAGAGCGGCCATATAAAAGCTTTGTATGGCGGAAGAAGCTTTGAACAGTCTCAATTCAATCGCGTCACTCAGGCCTATCGCCAGCCCGGATCTTCTTTTAAACCGTTTGTTTATGCGTGTGCGCTTGAAGAAGGCATGTTGCCGGGTGACCATGTTGTTGATGAATATATTTCTTATACTAACCCATGGACGCGCAAAGTCTGGTCTCCTAAAAACTACGATTTAAAATATCACGGCAGTGTCACTCTTATGAAGGCTTTGTGTAAGAGCTTTAACGTGCCGGCCGTCAAATTGATCGACAAGCTTACTCCTGCAAAAGTTATCAGATTTGCCAAACGCCTGGGCGTTACAGCCCAGATGGAGCCAAACCTTTCGCTCGCTCTCGGTTCTGGTCAGTTTACACCTCTCGAAATGGCTTCTGCTTATGGTGTTTTTGCCAATATGGGCATTTACTGCCGGCCTTTGTCTGTTTTGAAAGTTACTGATCGTGACGGAAACATTCTTGAAGAAAATCTTCCGAAAGCAAAAGAAGTTATGAAGGCTGTTAACGCCGCAATGATCTGCGATATGCTCAAAACTGCCGTAGACCGCGGAACAGGAGCCAGAGCAAAAATTTCAGGACGGGTGGTTGGCGGCAAGACGGGCACTACCAACGATTATGTTGACGCGTGGTTTAACGGGATTACGCCAGAACTGGTCACGATAGTTCAGTTCGGTTTTGATATGCCCAAAACCCTTGGTAAGGGCAAAGCCGGTGGTTCTGTTGGCGGCCCTCCCTGGAAAGCCTTTATGGAAAAAGCTCTCGCAAATTACCCCAAAAGTGATTTTCCGGTGCCTGAAGGTGGCGTGAAAGTTCGCGTCTGTATGGTTTCAGGAAAGCTTGCCAGCAAGGGGTGCCCTGCCAATGAAGTCGTTTCTCAGTTGTTTCCGGTTGAATCTCAGCCTTTGACTGAATGCAGACATGGTGGCGGTGTTCAGTATGCTTCAAATGGCCCCGAAGCAGAAGATGATATTGCCGTCTCATCTTCTGAATCTAGCTTTATGCCTGATCCGGATTTTTTCAGGGGCAACTACCAGAATAATCCTGCTGCTCCGGTTCGACCGGTTCAGCCG
>SABV01000048.1 GCA_009928855.1 Erysipelotrichia bacterium
CCAGCATCAGCATCGGCAGAGCCTGCCGCCACATTTTTTTCTACCACTTCTAGAAGTGCTGTCTGAAGCTGTGAGAGTCTATCAAGACCACTAGCAGCAGCATCAATAGCATCTTCAGTATAATTAGATGGGGAACGATAATGCGTTGTCAGAATAAAAGCCCTGATAGCCTCCGCAGAATGCCTCGTCAACAGATCTTCGCAAGTCTTGAAATTGCCCAGCGATTTACCCATTTTGACCCCATCAACCGTCACCATATTGTTGTGAAGCCAATAACGGCAGAACGGCACATCGTTGAGGGCTTCAGACTGAGCAATCTCACACTCATGGTGGGGAAACTTGTTTTCGAGGCCGCCGCCGTGAATATCTATTGTAGCGCCAAGATATTTATTAGCCATGACCGAACATTCGATGTGCCAACCCGGGTAACCTTCCCCCCAGGGAGAGTTCCACTTAAGAATATGAGTGGGTTCAGCTTTTTTCCAGAGAGCGAAGTCTCTTGAGTTTTTCTTCTCTGAACGACTTTCAACGCGGACACCATCTTTCTGTTCTTCGAGACGCCGACCAGAAAGCTTGCCATATTCTGGAAAAGATTCGACATCATAATAGACATTGCCATTAACAACGTAGGCATGCCCCTTTGCAATAAGCTTTTCGACTGCTTCTATCTGCTCACCAATGTGCTGGCTCGCACGAACATAAAAATTCGGATGCGCAAGGCGCAGTTTTTCCATGTCATTCATATACTGACGAGTCCATTTGTCGACGATTTCCCAGGGATGCACCTGGTCGATTCTGGCCTGACGCTGAATCTTATCTTCGCCGGCATCGGCATCATCAGTCAAGTGACCAACATCAGTGATATTCTGCACATATCTAACTTTCAGCCCTGAATTTCGCAAATGCTTAACCAGAACGTCAAAAGTAATATAGCTCTTGGCGTGACCCAGGTGCGGCGGGCCATAAACGGTCGGACCGCACACATAAATACCCACATGACCCGGTTCCCGGGGGATAAATTCTTCTTTTTGCCTGGTGAGTGAGTTATAAAGTGTAATTGCCATGGGAGGCCTCCATGTATGGTAATTGATAATTTCAGGCTAAGATGATAGCACAATCAGGGATATACAAAAACCGCAAAATTTTCTGCCAATCGATACAGTTTTGGGTTTTCATTATGAATTGCAAGTTGCCGATAATTTAATTATGTTAAAAAGCAGGAGAAAAAAATGGCAACCAGTCTGACAACTTCTGAAAAAATTCTCGAACAGCTCGCCCAGGGCAGCAACTTCAAAGACCTGAGCAGCAGGCATGGTTACACTCGCAAAGACTTTGTTACCGCCGCCCTCTTCGGTGTTGCCGAACTTCAGGAAGAGTATCTGGAGCTGCTCAAAAAACACGGTAGATTCAGCGAATACACCGGAATAAAATAACCCGGCCACCGCCTGCTCTTAACGAGCACTGCTGATCATCGTTAATCGTCGCCAATGGATGGGCCGGGTAAAAAAAGGTCAAATGCTTGTAATCATTCAGAAAGATAGCCGTAAACATAACCGGCGAAAGCGCAGATACTTATAATCATCGCCCACCAGATGAAACGAAAAATAGACATGTGCCCCTCCACTTAAGTTTAATTACACGCTGATAATAACACAGTTATTCAGCATGAGTCAAAATACAACGAAGACTTCTTAAAAGGAATGTTGCCAATGAAATATCCCGTAAAACTCAGGATGATAATTTTGTCTGCCCTTGTCGCAGCAGCGGGAACCTCTCCTCTGATGGCCTTCGACAACACTAACATTCTTGTCGAGGAAGCTGTAAACCACATTTATCAGCAACGCTACAAGCAGGCTCATCAGGCCCTTAAAGAAGCCTACGAACAATCGCCGAGACACCCGGGAGTCCATTTCAATCTTGGGCGCCTTTTTGAGCTCACAGGCAATTTTAGCGAAGCGCTCAAGGAATATCGTCTGGCTGCATCGCTAGACACATCAATGGTAGCCGCCAGGCGCGGCATAGCACGCTGCAGCGTCGAGTTAAAACGTAATCAGGCGGTTACAACACAAATTGTCACGAAAACTCTTATGCCAGCACCAATAGTGGAGTTTAAACCAGAGAAAGCTCAGGTCGTCACTCAAAGCAGACCACAAAAAGCTCCGGTGATAAGTCAATCTTCATCGGCATCACTACCGTCATTACCAGCAATGCCGGCATTACCGCCAATGACTACAAACCGGCACACAACATACTCAACCGGCGATTTAAAACTGCCTCCTCTGCCGCCACGCATCACTTCTCAGGCAGCAAATCCTGCAGGAGAAAGCAAAGCAGCGGCTCTACTGGAAAGCGGCAAAACAGAAGAAGCCGTAGCGTCACTCGAAACTATTCTGCAAAAAAATCCTGACAGTCCAAAAGCCCATTATCTTATGGGTAAAGCCATGAGCCTCTCAGGAGATTTGTTTGGGTCGATAAAGCACCTTGAGGAAGCTACCAGAGTAGACGATAAATACTACGATGCTTATTATCTACTGGGTCGCAACTATGCACGCGTAAACCTGCTGGAAGACGCCATCAAGAACTACCAGCTCTATTATGCCGTTAAACCTCAGGCTTCTGTGGCTCTTGAGATTGCCCGCATATACGAAACCATGGGAAAGCCAGCGCAGGCTGGTGAATATTATGCCCGTGCCAACGCCATGAACCCCGGCAATCCCAACCTGCAGATGCGCCTTACCGAATCAGCCGGAAACCTGGCCAATGACCTTTATTTTCGCGCAAATCACGCATTTACCACCAACCGTTTTGATGAAGCGGCCAATCTTTTCAGCCAGGCGCTGGAAACCGGCAATCTGCAGGATGGATCAAGACGCGATGCCATGAGAAAACTTGAAGTCGCCAGATTTAAGACAAGAGAAGCAGAAGAAAAATTACGACCGGCAAAAGAAGGCTTCACAGCCATTCGCAAGAACTTTGGCACTGCCACTCTCAAATATTACCAGCTTACCGATATAAGCTTCAAAACGAACTTTACCGGCCCAATTACCGTTGAATGGCGCGGTTATATTGCCAAAAAAATAAGCCGTCATGGGCGCGACTTTCTATTGATGATAAAAGAACTGAGCCAGGATGAACTCGACACCATGAATCGAGATCGAAACGACTATCGTCTTAACAGGCATTACAACAACCAGCCCGTTTTTCTGCTGAACGCTCAGAAAGGTGGTTTTCCGGCATTTGCCCGGGAAGGAAAAATGATAACTTTTAACGGCAGCACCGACTGGAAATTCTATAGTATCGTCAATGAGCTTGGGCAGAACATAAATCTGCCATCATTAGACTTTATTTCTGCATATCCAGACTAATTGCGGCACATTACCTCAGCTGGGCTGGTTTTAATAATCCTAAGCGCCGGAATCAGGCCAGCGACGACTCCTATCAGTGATAAAGCAAGTAGCACGGCTGCATAGAGTTGAAATAAAAGTTCGCTTTGAACTGCACCCAGACCAGAGTTCAACATTGACGCGGCAAAAGCCATTGCCAGAACGTATCCGGCACCTATTCCGCCAGTGGCTCCGAGCAAGGCCTGAATCAGCGATTCAGCCAATATCTGCCATAACACATCGCTGTTTTTCCAGCCAATTGCTTTTAACACCGCAATATCTCTGCTTCGCTCAGAGACAGAAGCCCATTGAGAGTTTGCCGCAAACAACAAAATAATTACAAAAACAGCATAGATTATCATTTTTAAAGCCTGCGCACTGATACCCATAACCTCGATTGCCGGCAGCGAACAGTTAAAAGTATTGATAATGCCGCCAGAAACTATACTCTCGACCTTTTTTATGGCCATCTCGTGGTTATGAATGCCCGCGCTTTCAACCAGAATTATGTTCGCCTCATCTTTTATGGGTGCCGATAATCTTTTATTGATAACCTCTTCGGCATCCGGCCAGTTCATATAAACATCTGCCCGAACAGGCCTGACGCCGGGCCTGACAATGCCAATCACCGGATACATGGCATCAGCAATATTTATCAGAGAACCAACCTTTAAATTCCACATCAAAGCATAAGTTTCTTCAACAAGAACCACATGCCGATCTCCGGGCTGAATAAATGCGCCGGCAATAAGGTCTTTTTTAGTAGTTGCCGTGCCCTTAAGAGCCTTTTCATTTGCGGGGTCAAAACCTCCAACGCTGAAAATGTGGCCATCCTGCCCCTGCTTGAACCTGAAGAGCAAAAAAGGCGTTGCGGCAAGCACCTCAGGCAACTTACTTATCTGAGCAGCGAAGCTTGCAGGCAAAAGCCTGGTAACAACCATCGGTTCGGCAAAGAAGGCTTCATTAATCGAGTCCAGTGGGGCTTTATCTGTCATCAAAAAAGAATCTGCATTATATTGCAAGGGCGCAAAAACGGTAAAATGCGTGCCCATATAATTTATAATTTTATCTTTTGCAAACACGTCAACCAGCAAAAGAACAGCTATGGCAACAATAAAGGCCGCACCCAAAAAATAACCGGCCACAGTGGCCAGAGTTCTCAGATAACGCCGTAACAATTCGCGACAGGCACAAACAACAGAATCAGGCAACTGAATTTCCTCCTGATGATTCTGTCATAACACCATCTTTTAGCGTTAAAACACGATCTGCACAACTAAGGTCGAACGAACCATGTGTAGCAACAATAATTGAGGTTTTCGCTGATCTGACGCGGGGCAGCAAAAGATCAACAATTTCCTGGGCGGTTTCTCGGTCTACATCACCGGTAGGCTCATCAGCAAGAATGAGAACGGGGTCATTAACCAGCGTGCGCGCGACAGCCACCCTCTGTTGCTGACCGACACTCAATTCTGCCGGATAATTATCAAGTCTATCTTTTAAGCCCAGTTCTGTGAGAATTTTAACCGCCTTTTGTTTTCTGGCGACGGCAAGTAGACCTTGATGCATAAGAACCGCCTCCACATTTTCGAGAGCAGTCCAGGAACTTATCAGATTAAAACTCTGAAAAATCATGCCTATTTTATTGGCACGCAACTCGGCAAGCTGCGACAATGAGAGTTCTTCCAGACTTTTTTCCTGAAAAAGAACTTTGCCGGATGTTGGTCGATCAAGACCGCTTAGCAGGCTTAATAGAGTAGATTTTCCCACCCCACTTCGACCGGTTATCGCTATTATTTCGCCTGAACCAAGCGAAAATGTTACATCGGCAAAAACTTTTATACTGGCATTCCGGGTGTTAAAGGTCTTGCCCAGATTTTCAACCTGCAGCAACTTGGCCATCGGCTTGATCTCCTTGCCCATAACATCTATACTTCAGCTCTAAATACGGCGCAGAATATCTGAAGGTCTGCTTTTAAAAGAAACCAGAACCGGAACAATTCCGGCAAAAGCGCCACCCGCAATGGCGAACGCAACTATTATCAGTATCATGAGCGGGCTGCTGAACCATGCAGGTTCGGCGTCAATCCCAAGTAAGCTGGCAACCGGGGCAGTCATAACAATAATTCTACTTAACAGAACCCCAATAAAACAGCCAACCAAAGACTGCAGAAGCGATTCAGCAAGGATCTGCAAAATAATCACTCTGTCTGTCCAACCGATCGCTTTTAGAATTGCAATATTCTTATTTCTTTCTATCACCGATGACCACTGCACTTTTACGGCAAAAAGAATGGCGCCGAGACCGATCAGAGCCATAAAAACCCAGATAGAGCGCTCATTAAAGCCAAGTATTCCGGCCGCCAGTTTATAACAACCGTAACTGATTATGGAATCATGCTGCATAAGAGCCTTTACTTCCGATATGGCCTGATTATGCTGAGCTGGATCTGCCGCCTCAATCAGAATCAAATTGGCCTCGTGAAAAAGGGGGTTTTTAATTCGCCGGTTAATCACACGTTCTGCTTCTGCAAATAACATGTAAATATCTGCTTTACCCGGTTTTACCCCAGAGTTAACGATGCCGACCACTTCAAACTGTTCTTGCGCAATACTAACCTTTGAGCCCGTAAGCAAACCCATGTTTATGGCATAACCCTGCTCTACCAGAACCTTGTTGACCATTGCGGGCGAAAGGAATGCACCATCTACCAGATCAGCTGGCGAACAGCAGTTTGTTTCGACTGCGATACTGCCGAGCTGAAATCCGCCAACAGTAAAAAGCCTGCCAAAATCAGGATTTCTAAATCTGAACATCAGGTATCCCGAGGCATCTTTAACAGTCTTTAAATGATTAACTTTTTCGACCAGATCAAGCGAAAGCAAACGGGTCGTATTGGTGTTGACAATAAAACCCTCGTTGAGAATATCAATTGGCTTCTTGTTACAACCAGTGCAGTTTTTGCAGAGCTCTTTGCATTTCTGTGGAATAATGCCCTTTGCCAGTTCTTCGATTTCCTGTTCAGAGAGGGTGGTTATGTCGCCGCAATTTGGCAGATAAGTGGCGAAATGAGTGCCTGTAGTCGCCATTGCCTCATTTTCTGCAACTTTTGCAAACAACAACAGATCAGCAGTGACAAGCATTATTGTGACCGCAATTATATAGCCCACTAAAACCGCGCAAGATCTTAGTTTGTTACGCCGCAATTCTCTTACGCTGCAGATCAGAATATCGCTGATCAAGGCAATTCTCCTTTTGCGGGCTCATAACCAAAAGTTATCCAGCCATAAACGCCATCGCGATATTCAAGAATACTCAGATAACCAAGCTTGCGCAAACTTTCAGTCATAGAGGCGATATTACCGCCTTCCAGACCCGGGTAAAGAATCAACATGGTATCTTTTGACGGCAATCTGGCAAAAATGGTTTCTTCAGGCTCATTATCACGGGCAATTATCGCGCCGGGAATACGCAGGTCTTCTTTCTGCTCACCCGAACGACATTCTACAAGCGCTACTTTGGCGCCTGAATTCATCAAATTTACCAAAGTATCCGCAGTTATTGATGACCTTGGCATTGCAAATGCCATCGATGCGGTATTGCAACCAACACCCTGACAACTTCCATCACATGCAAACAGATCGGCTGAGCCATAAATAAGCAACAACAGAGATAAAAATAGCAGCTCAAAATTTCTTATGTTCATACTGTTTGATAATATTGATAAGCAGGGTATTGTTGCTCTTAACGGCTATATCAGCCGGTTTCATCAATTCATTATTGGTCGCATCAAGATCAGCGCCCTTAAGAATAAGAACTTGCGCGGCAATGTGCGACATCATACCGCCGACAATGTGCAACGGAGTCGCTCCATGTTTATTTTTGATATTGGGGTCAGCGCCCGCCTGTATAAGAGTAGCGATAACGCCGACCAGGCCATTTCGAGCAGCAATATGCAAGGGCGCTTCCCCGTCTTTGTTAAGAAGATTAACATCAGCGCCTGCAGAAGCCAGCAACTGCGGAATCGTCAACGGGCAGATGACCACGTCGCTCTTCTGGGGTTGTGGATCGAAACACAACTGCGCAGTACTCACGGCGTAGTGCATGGCATTGTTTCCGTTTTCAGACAATTGTGAAGGGTTTGCACCCTTTTTGAGAAGACCGGCAACCATGTCTACAGCCCCAAGAACGCATGCATGATGTAAAGCTGTCATGCCAGCCGAATCGGTAGCGGTAACATCAGGCTGACCGTTGATATGCTGATTAAACATGTTCATATCAAGACTGCGAACTGCGACTAGCAAAGGATCTGCCATAAGTGCTGATGAAAATATGGTTAACAAACAGAGCAGCCCCCCAATTTTAAAACAGGGCAAAGACAAGCCATATTTCTCTTTGTTCATAAATAAGCCATCCTTCTGATCTCAATTTTTCTCAATTACAGAGCCTGACGGCGGCAATTTGAACTCACGCAATGGCGGAACCGGCATCGGTTGTCGGTAAGCGTTGTTAAGCCTGAGTTCGTGGGGCCCACCATCGTACAAAGGCCCGAAATCGATGACAAGCGGAAAAGACGTATTTTTCTCAAACCTGATAAAAAAACCGCCAATTGGCGAAACAAGAGGGTCAACGATAATAGTGGGTGAAACACTCACTTCGTCGAGAAACACAGCGTTACCGCTATTGTCGGTTATCCTGATATAAACTCTGGCTTCTTCACGAAACACAAGCCTGAAAAGGCTATAAAGATTAAAATTTACGTCGATCAGATTAATCGCAGAGCTTCTACTGTCGACAATATGAACAGAAGCTGCATAGCCAGACTGAAGCTTTTTTGCCATCCTGTCAAAAGCGTCAAAGTTGTCCATTGAATCAAGCATATCAGAACTCTTAGCCACACTGGCATCTTTCCAGACAGCAGCAACAGCTGTTTCCATTACTGCAATCTGTTCAGAAGAAAGCTTTATTCGCGATGCACCATAAAAACCGCCAACAAATGTAATGGGACCAACAGGCAGCGCGCAGGCAGTCATTTCGGCTGCGAACTTTTGCTTTATCTGACAAAACGCCTCTGTCAGAGAGTATATGCCGGGGCCATCCGAATAGGTGGCAACTTCAACCTGTTCCCAGATACTGGGTTCCATAACGCATGCCATTGCCTGAGCCGAAAATGTAAGCAACAAAAAGAGAATGATTATTTTGGGCACGTCACATACCTCATGGCAGGGCAAAACTGGCGGCAGAAACATTTATTACCTCGTCAAGAGTGCGATCATTAACTCTTGCGGTAATACGTTCAACAACCTCTATCTTTGTTTTTGCCCGGGGCTTTTCGATGCGCAGCTCACAGGTAATAAACACTTCAGGTCGGCCAAGGTCTGCGGTTTGCGTCGCTGCACTCACAAAAACTCCAAAAGCAACAACATCTTCAAGCGAAATCGAAAAATCTCCTGTCATATTGCCAAAAGTAAACTGGGCCAGATTCGGAGAACCGACTTCAACAGGGGTAAAAGAGGGCATTTTGTCCCAGTCGCCGGTAGCATAACATCTCAGCGTATTGTTTAAACACTCCAGACCAACACCCTTCCAGTTGCCTGTTTTTTCTGTCTGACCAAACTCAGAAAGTGCCGGCACAAAAGGGGTGGTAATAGAAAAATACATAATACCTCTGTTATCAACGGGAGCTATCTGATCACGCCATGTTGAATTTATAAATATTGGACGAGCATTACCAACTCTTGTCGTAACACCATTGGCAGCGACAGCATAAGCATGATTGGCTTTTTCAAGAGATTCTTTCAGACGCAAAAGAAAAATTTGTGCCTGTTTCTGGCGTTGCAGTCGCCATGAGCCCGATTCAAAACCAGACTGGCTCGAACTGTAAACCCCAAAAACACTGATCATAAACAGCGAAAAAACAGCAGTGGCAATAATCAATTCAACCATTGTTATGCCGTTTTTTAAAGGCAGATATCGTCTACGTGAAATAATCATGCTAAATCCTGGCCGTCTGGCTGGCATCAATACTGATCTGATACTTATTAATAAGATTACGTCCATCGAGCTGCAGATACACGGTAATTTCTATAAATCCCCGCTTAAAATCGTCAGCCGACCTGAGCGAAAACGACGTTGAATAGGTAGCTATACGCAAAGGCTCGGTAAAACCCCACTCAGTGTTATCAGCATCAGGTATGTGCTGCAGTAAATCTCTGGTGTTACCCGGGTATATACCAACAAACTTTGCAAAAGGAGCCGGGTTCGGAAATGCTGCAATGGGTGCTGGCACAGTATCGTCGCCTGCGTTAACCCGAGCCTGATACACGTGATATCTGTAAGATCTGAGAAAAAAATCAGGATATCTTTTGATCTTGAAAAGAGCGATATTTTGAATACCCCGGGCAAAAAACTCAGACTGCACCTGATCAAGCTGAAGTTTACCGACCTGCGTCGAATTAGAAAAGGTCTTTAGATAAGAGACCCCCAGAATAAGCAAAACGGTAGAAATCGCAAGTACAAGCACAAGTGCCATACCAGTTCGAGTTTTTTTGCAAAGTTCTGTTTTGTGTGTAAGTGGCGCCATAATCATGTCTCCATATCTGCCACAAAGGTTATTGCCTGAACTTCGTGCTCATCAGTCAAACCACCCATCGGCTTCACCATAACCGTTATTTTTATAACAACATAGGGGTTAGCCACGCCGTTAAAAACTTCTGCAGCACGATTTTGAAATAACCAGGTTGAAGGTGAAGCCGGTCGGTAATCAGGGTTTGGAAAAGCCAGTTCCATAAGAGATCTAAACGCCACCGTCTGCCTCTTAAGAACCGCGCGGATACGATAAGTATTCTTTTCAATAACTACCGCATCACCAAACACAATATCTTCTATATTGCTGTTGATAGTTGCCTCGTTGCTTCCGGCGGCAACCAGAAACGAGTCTAAAGTAGCAAAAGGCATACTGGAAAGCTTGTTCATTCTATCAACAAGGATCTGTAACGCCTCGCCCTGCCTGAAGTCTGCGACAGTGCCGCGATGGCCAAAGCTGATAACTCCCGCAGCACCGAAAGCTGCAGTACAGAGAATCAGAAAAGCCAGCATTATTTCTACCAGGCTTAGCCCGGAAGCTTCGGGTCTTAACTTCAACATATTGGCGTTTCGAAGCATTTATTCTCCTGTTCGGTGCCGATCTATAACTCTGTAGTCAAGTCTGGTAGGAACGACGTCAAACACGACCTCAACAGATCGCTCGTTATTCGCCGATGCAACACCCGGGTCAGCGTCGGTCTCACCTGGCGCATAAGCTTTAGGGTTACTGGGCCAGGTTTTGGCATCATCGCTCACCTTCAAAATTATCTTATACCTGCCCGGATCGCGAAACACATACTGCATCGGAGTGGTGAACATGCCATCTACCAGCAAAGTGTCAGCGCCATCAAGCAATTGATAAGTTAAAGTTGATATTTGACCAGCATTATCTACCGCCAGAGCATCGAATCTGACCGGCACGTCAACCTCCAGATCTGAGCCTGCCGGAAAAATTCTGTTAGTGATTGGAGAAGTTGGCTCTGAACGGAACATCGGATCAAAAAATGCTGTAAGATCACTATCTGTCCATGACTCTGGGCCATTATAAAGAGCATCATTCATACCCGGTGTGGCAAAGCGAATCCATTTTGGTGGCAACACGCCGCTATCTGCCTGCAGACCGGAGGGAGAAAAATAAAATATACCGACATGTTTATCCTGAGAGGCTCTTATAAATGCATTAGGTCGATCGTTATCGCGAATTACGATTTGCCCATCCTGCTGGGCTTCAATACTAAGATTATTGGTATCTGAGTAGCATGCTTCTCGCCAGGCGAGGCCAAACACGAGGTTCTTATAGCCGGTAGAGTTATTCGCCCGACCGATATGCATTCTGGGTGACCAGTCACCGACCTGTTCCCACTGATTGTTGGCGTCTCTGGCTATTTCTTTACTGAAATGTTTGAGATCGCTCAGACTTATCTGGTACCGGCGATAGGAAAAGGTCTTGTTGTATAGCCCTGAAGTAAGAGTGGTAGAGTTGAAAGTTTCTTCATTATCAATATTGGCAACAGAAACCTTATATGCATCGCTATTGCCGCTTGAATACCATTTTCGCATTGCAAGATAGTCTGCAGTAGACAGTGAACCCTGCGCGAGCGGTGGCATAGCACCAATATGGGTTTGATAACTGAATGTTGCAAGCTGATTATTCAAATCATGCCTGGCCCGCAATCTGCCACCAACATCGGCAACACCTGCATGATAAGGATCAACAGCCGGGTTATCCAAGCTGCTGTTAGCAAGTGGATTGTTATCGGCAACTACAAATACGAGGGTTCCTGGATTAGCGGCCGGCGGCGATTCTGTTTCCTGCAAACCTTCACCAGTGGTGCCATAGAGAATTTCATTGCGCATGAAATACGCCGGCGAAACAGGCTTTGAGGTGCTGTTGCCCGTATCGGCAATTGGATTGACATAAAATTTTGCCGGAGGAGTATTATCGGTCACCAGAATTTCTGCGTCAGACCAGATTTTCATGGTAACGACTCTGGGAACAGCCACAAATTCTTTAACCATATCTGCGCCGACTCTTCTATAGACAACCTGGTAGATTTCGTATCGATAAGTGCGACGAAAATCAACGCTTACCGTATAGTTCCCCGGCTCTGAGGGAACTGGCATAAGCGTTCTCAGCTGGCTCAATGTTAACAAAGGCTCTGAAGTAACCAGCTGGCGATCGACAATAATTTCTTCACCACGCTTGAGCATTGATTTCCAGGTAATAGATAAGCCGCCGGCCCATTCAAGAGTGCCGTCAATCGTGTCTTCATCTAAATCTGGCGGTTCTTCGTTTGTCATTGAAACAATACGATTAACCCCACGCGAAAGGTTATAATTTGACTCGCGCAACTGCAGACTCCAGACGGCGGCATCTTCGGAATAGTTCATTTCCCAGGCGCCACTGGTAGAATTCCATGTGGTATCTTCAGGAACAAGACTTTTGCCGTCAATTACAAATTTTACGGCCGGAAGCTCGTTATTCTCAGAATCACAATAAGTGTGACCACAAAATTCATTACCATAAGCACTGTTGGCACAGCCAAAGCCAAGTTCCTGCGGCCCCGGCTTGAAATTTGATTTCATACCATCAGCTGGATTTGATGAGTTAAAAATTCCGCTCATAATAACGCCTCTGTCTTCAGGCACGATAATCGGGTCTACCGCTTTGACACTTATAGATGACCACGCGTAACCATCGCCGTCTTCACCGATGGCAACAAGCGGATCAAGGCCTTCTGCCGGCTTGAGAACTTCACCTTTGCGACTCGAAAGAGCGCCCACGGGTAAATCTCTGTAATCATAATAACGGTAGGTGACCTTAACACCAACTCTGAATTTGCCTGCGCTGGGCGGGAAAAGAAACAAATAATCGCCGCTGACCCGGTCTGCTTCCATGTCAAGTATGGTAGATGGCGCAGCGAGAGGTTCTCCAAAACGATCGTGAGTCTGAATTACCTTCCAGTAATAACTTATACTGGATTTCTGAACTGTATTTGGGAATTTGCCAATTCTGAGGTTGCCGTTCTGATCTTCACCGCTATTACCCGTGTTAACCTCATTGGCATCAAAATATGGGGCATTTTCAACCGCAAACCAGTAAACCATGTCATCGGTAAAATCGCCATTTTCGTCTGGAGTAGCGGCTTCAAAGCCGGTGTCGCCGGCAACAAGCGGGCCCATGCAATCGGTAAGAGCGTCGAGATTGCCGGGTCTCGGCGGTGTTGGAGAATTGATTACCGCCAGTTCTGTTCTTAAAGCGGTATTTACAATTGGCGAAAACTGGCCAAACCCTGACATCAACCAGATTTTGGCAGAGTTTACCATATTATCTGCAGTCATATAATCTCGATAAAAAGTATTTGTTCCGATAAGTACCCGCCCTGGAACACTGTCAATAATACCCGTGAAGTAGTCACGCACATAAACTCTCTTGTAAACATTTTGCTTATATTCAGCCCGAAATCTTTTAATACCGCCGGCGATATTTTCGACAAAATATCTTCTCCATTCCGGGGCTGTAAGAAAGGCTGTAGTGCTGGCGGGGTCGAACTCTGTTTTCATAAGATAGAGCGAACCGAAACCATCGGCGCCAATAGCATCAGGAAGAATGCCACCAGCAGACACGTCAATTTCGCCCGGAGTGCCGTGCGCACCACCCTCATTACGAACAAACCGGTAAACTTTGCCTTTTGTGGCGTCGTAGGCATAAACTATTCCGCCGGTTTGCCACCACTGATCAGATACCGCAACATCTGTCAGCTCGTTAAGAAGCATGGCATCAGTAGCGTTGGCATCTTTGAGCCACTGATTGATTTTATTCAGACCGAGAAGGTAAACAAAATTGCCGCCATCACTTTTAGAGCTGATGCCCAGAAACTGGCATGTCAGATCAGACCCATCGCCAATGATCTCGTCATTAGTGGTCGTACCATCGAGAGTATAATCAACACTGCCCTGATCGCGCCGGTATAGATAGGTTCGATCGACAATTGCAGAATAACTCGTCGAGAGGTAAGGGCTGGCAACCCCGGGCATGGCAACGTCATCATCTTTGGCGATACAACCATCGCAGCATTCACCGTTCAAATCCATGGTTCCTGAAATTGACGCCAGAACATTAGCCACTGATCTTACCAGTTCAGGCAAAGATGCGCCCGAATCGACACGGTATTTAAAAAGTTTTATATTACGATATGCGCCCCAGAGATTTTCGCGCACCATACGCCGAACCCAGCCGCCCATTATCCACCCACTGCCAGGGCGGCCGCCGGCACAGCACACAGCCCATGGCCCTTTGGTCGGTGGTGAGCCATCGGTTCTCGGATTATACTGTTGATCAACCGGCGGGGGGTTATTTAGAGCACGACGGTTGTCAGAATAAGTCCAGTTGCTCCAGACAACTATATCGGCAGCATGATAATAGCCCTGACCGACGGGATACCAGTAATAACCAGGCATGGTAGCGACCGCATCAGGAATAGTATTACACGGGTAATCTATTCTGGAGAACAGGGAATTTATTGTCCAGTCTCCGTGATTACCGCGACCGGTTGTACTGGAGTTCGGTTGGCTGTGAAAACGATGAACGGTACAGGGCGGCACTTCGTTAAATGGGTAAACGCTGGTAGTAGCATTCATAATAATGCGACGCGGAACCCGGCGACCAGAAAGACTGACGCTGTCTTCCTCTTCACCGGCAAAAGTAAAAAGATCTTTATCAGAACGCTCCAGATCGTCGTTCCATTTTTGTGTCGCCGTTATACCATAGGCGTCATAAGGGTCATACAGAGAATCGGCAATGCCGCTTGTAAGATTGTTCAAAGCCCATACAGATCTGGCATCACCTTCACCGATAAGAAGATAACAATCACCGTTCTGCTCGTAAAAAGGGTGCAAACGAGGCTCGTCTCCGAGAACAGTCACCGCTGTAGACAAAAGCAGCAGAAACAGCATAGAAACAGAATTAAAGATTCTTTTCATAAGCATTCTCCTTGTGATGACGCCAAAAACCGGGAAAAAATTAATAATCGCGTTCTCTTACAACCGGGTCTTTTTCAAAATCCAGATAGTTACGAATAAGCAGCATAAAAGAATTTTTCAATGCTTCAGGAACTTTGTAGCGCTCGAACAACTGTCGCGCAACCCATGGTGTCAAATCGATTGAGCCAGTAATAAAAAGACGACCGGTTGAAAAACCGGCAACTTTTTCGGGCATATAATTGCGAAATTCGAGGTATTCGGTAAGATTGTCTTTGAGGCCGATAGAGCGACCAACCACGAGATGCTCAGGGGGCAGGGGCGCACCGCCAGGACCGGTAAGAGACGCCTGAAGTTCAGGGGAAATTTCAAGATTCGTAAAAGAATGAAAAAGAGCCGAAGAAATTACATCGGGGGCTTCTTCTGAGGTGGGAATCATTGTCGTTCGTTCAGACGATTTTTGAGAACGCATGGCAAAAGAGGCGTCCATTACCACTGCGATTTTGCTCTCTTTTGCAGCTTTTTCGATAAGGCTGCTGATTTCGTCTTTAATTTTTTTAAGCCTGGCCTGGGTTTCGTCGGTCGTCAGATAAATCGACGACACTGCCCGTTCTTCGACTTCAAGTATCTTTGCCGCCAGAGCAAGCAACTTTTCATCGACTTCACCGATCTTTTGCTGAATTTGTTTTTCGAGATCACCGGTGTTTTTATTGGCAAGCTGTCCCTCGATAGAACTTTCGACAATGGCCAGTTTATTTTTGATGTCAGCCATTTTGGCTGAGAACAGCTTTTCTGCGTCACGATCAGACGGTTTTTTGCGTGCCAGTTCTTTGCGTGAAGTTTCGAGATCAGCCTTGTCGCGTTGCAATCTTTCGATATCGGCCGGAGTAAGCCGTTGTGTTGCCTTCATCTGTTGTCTAAAGAGGTCAAATCGGGTTTGTTGCAAAAGTCGCTGTTGCTCACGAATACTGCTTGTTTCTTTATCAGCCTTCTCCCTGGCACTTTTAAGTTCTTTTACAACCTTATCAAAGCTTTTTTTTGCAGCATCTCGAAAAAACCTGCCACTTGCATAGTCAAAATTATTCATTGAAGGATGCAGCATCAGCAACAGTCGGGTATCAACCGTTGCCCAGCCCGTATCAGCTGCAGCAACTGCCTGAGCAGAGAAACCATTAACAGCTAACACACTGACAAACAGAAATATTTTAATAATGCGAAATGCAGATCTCATTTTTGTGGCCCCTTCGTAATATCCTCAAGCATTTTAATAGACTCCAGTCTTGTATCCACGGCGCCAAACGGTATTATATCGGCTGCGAACCCAAGACGGTCAGCCCAGAATCTACTGGCCTCGTCGAGCCAGCGCATGGTTTTTTCATCTGCCTTTTCACCGCTCCACAATTTTTCATGAAGGTTCTGTGTCAATAAATCAGAGTTGGCGGGCACTTGACACATTATTGGCAAAAGTTCGGCGCTATCGATCATGACCGCCGCCGAATATTTTTCTTTTATCTGTTTAAAAACAGTTCTGATATCTGCAGCAATCTGATTGATCTGTGGGTAAATAGAAGCTGCCGGGGTGACTCCGATCTGCCCCGGAACCATACGAGCCATATAAGCACGCATTTGCAACATGGCAACTCTTTGCTCTACTTCGCGTTTTTCTGCAAAAAAAGTTCTCTCAACAGACAAACGATCTGGCAGGGCAACTTGTTGCAATCGTTCCTTCAAAATTTTTGGAGATTTCGCCAGCCATTGATTAAGGTCTGCTATTTCGGCAAATAGTTTATCGAGACCTTTCTGACCACCCTCGACGAACTCAGAAGCAGTCCCTTTAAAACGCCCTGTTCTGCAATCAAAGCTATCCCAGAGGGGGTGAGCCAGAACCAGTAGTCTTGTATCTACATAGACTGGTTTTGCCGCGCCAAGAGTGTAGGTTACAGCAAAAAAAAGCAGTAAAAACAATAGCCGCTTCACCACTGATGATGTTCCTCCCGTGTTGTTACGGTCTTAATTTTTTGGCAATTATTTTAAGCCAAACGTCTTTATTAAAAACTGAATAGACTAAATCAAAGCGTACATATGATTGTAGCAGGAAAAACGTGCTATCAGCAATTTAAAATAATCAGGGGCTGCTATCAAGACCTCCTGAGGTTGGTTCTATGACAAACGTCAAATCAAATTGCCGTTTGCCGCTTCAGCATTTCGCTCCGGCCATTCCGGTCAGCAATTCTGGAAATAAAGCCAGTTATCTGTAACAACAGATAACCAGCTCATAAAAACATTGCTTTCATCAAAGTGCAGGAATAATATAAAAAAAGAAAAACTACCGGCTGACTGCAGCTGGCAAAAAATTATTGAAGGAATGTTTTACTTTATGAAATTTTTGACACAGTTTTTTTTTGCCGTAACCTTTTTGTGCCTGTTAACCGGTTGTGGACTTGGCCAGAACTTCGATTCTGACGAATATGCACAAGGTTTTCTGCTCGCTTCTCTTCCACTCAGACACGCTTCGGTAAATGGCACTACTATTGGTTATAAAGAACTGGGAAGCGGCGAACCACTTTTGCTGATATCTTGGTTTGGTGGGGATATGAGCATGTGGAACGAAACTTTTATAAGAACCCTGGCAAGTAGATATCGAGTCATACTTTTTGATAACCGTGGCTTAGGCTTTTCCACTGATACCGGTTCTGCATTTTCCATGGAAATGCTTACAAAAGATGCAGCCGATCTGCTCACTGCAATGAATATATCAAAAGCCAATGTTTTTGGCAGTTCTATGGGAGCCTCAATTGCTCAAGAACTGGTTCTTGCGTATCCTGAAAAAGTAAGCCGACTTATTTTATCGTCACCGACATATAGCATCAAAGCGCCTGGTGCCGAGTCACTTGATGCAATGATTCATGCAATTGCCAATGATCCTGTTATGCCAATTCCAGTTCGAAAGCAGGCTGATGCTAATTTGAACTGGTCAGGCACCTATGATCGACTGAAAAATATCAAAAACAAAACCCTGCTTGTGGTTGGCACCCAGGATAATCTCACTCCTTCCACAATTGCAGGCGATATGCAAAGCAAGTTTATCAATGCTCAGTTAACCGTTATTGATGAAGCAAAACATTCAGGTGAACGATATATGCCCAGCGAATATGCGGAGGCAATTCTGGGATTTCTCAGTGCTTTTTAAAGCAAGATTTTAGAAAAAACACTGAAATCCGCTGAGAAAAATAGATTCGAACATATAAGCCACCGAACAACATTGCTTAAAGGTTGCACCACTAGCCTCTTTATGGCGAACGGGAATCCAGGTTTAAAGGAAGGAGTGAAGATGGTATATTTTTTGTTACTATTTCAAGGAGTCAGGAATCCTGAAAATAACCAGCAGCAAGCAAAGCGTGCTTAAGTTTAATAAATTCATCAAGCACTTTCTGGTAAACTATCTTTGCCTCTGTTGAGATTTTAGACCCGGGCACACTTATTGATTTATAAAAAGTCTTAAAAGAACTGGTCAGGTCAGCACCAAATTTTTTGGACTCTGAGAGTTTATTAAGCTGCAGACAGGCCAGTTTTTCTGGTAAGTCAAAATTTTCAATACTCCGTTTAAGCTCTGCCGGCTCCTGGTTGAGTGGCCGCAAAGTTAATATGTTCAACTCCAGTTCAAGGAATTCACGAATTTTTTTTTGCTTATTGATAATAGCGCTGAGAAGCGACATTCTGGTGACGCAAACCTCAAGAATATCGTGGGCATTTTCCAATT
>SABV01000335.1 GCA_009928855.1 Erysipelotrichia bacterium
GATGTTTTGCTGATAGACGAGCCTACCAACCATCTTGATATTGAAACTATTCTGTGGCTCGAAGCCTGGTTAAAGGACTTTAAGGGTGCACTGGTCATGACAAGCCATGACCGTGAATTTATGACGAGAATATGCTCTCGTACAATCGAAGTGGCTGGCGAAGCCATAACCACTTATAGTGGAGATTATGACTTTTACCTGCGCGAGAGGGTTTTGCGTCGTGAACAGTTGCTTGCAACACAGAAACGTCAGCAGGCAATGCTCGCCAAAGAAGAAGAGTTTATTGCCAGATTTGCTGCAAGAGCTTCACACGCTGCTCAGGTTCAGTCGCGAGTTAAAAATATCGAAAAAATTGAGCGAATTGTAGTGCCGCCTGATCCCAAGGTTATCAAGTTTAAATTTGGGCAGACTAAGCGCAGTGGTGACGTTGTCGTTGATTTTGCCGATCTGGCAAAATTCTGGGAGCTACCCGACGGCAGGCAACAGCCCGTTTTTTCGGGCGTTACCGGAAAAGTGCTGCGCACCAACAAAATTGCGGTTACCGGCATCAATGGCGCCGGCAAATCAACATTTCTTAAAGTCGTCAGTGAGCAGACTTCTGCTACCGGTGGGGTTTGTACTTTGGGTGCCAGCGTTCAGCTCGGCTATTTCAGTCAGTATTCCTGTGACGTCTTAAAACCTGAGCGCACTGTTTTTGAAGAGCTCAAAGAACGTTTGCCAATGGCCAGTGTCGGTTATATAAAAAATCTTCTCGGTGCATTTCAATTCTCCGGTGATGATTCTGATAAAAAAATCTCCATTCTTTCCGGAGGCGAAAAGAGCCGCGTGATGCTGGCATGTCTTCTTGCGCAGCCCGTAAATTTTCTTGTGCTTGATGAGCCAACCAACCATCTCGATATTGCCAGCCGTGAAGTTTTGCTCGAAGCATTGCAGGAATTCGAGGGCACCGTGTTGATTGTCAGCCATGATCGCTATTTCCTGCGCCATCTGGTTAACCGGGTTTTCGAAATAGACCACGGAGCTTTAAAAATTTGCGAAGGGGATTATGACTATTATCTGAGTAAATCAGTTCAGTAAGATCTGGTTGATTTTGAGGCATACCATGTGAAGTTTTTGGGAGGCAGTATGAAAAATATTTTTGCAGACAACTCTTTGAGTATTGGTAATACGCCACTGGTTAAGATAAACAGGCTGACTACCGGGTGCCCTGCAACAGTGCTGGCCAAAATTGAGGGAAGAAATCCTGCGTATTCGATAAAATGTCGTGTGGGGGCGGCGATGATCTGGGCTGCCGAACAATCTGGCATTCTTTCTCCGGGAAACACCACAAGAACTGTTATTGAGGCGACAAGTGGTAATACGGGAATTGCCCTTGCGTTTGTCTGTGCCGCCAGAGGGTATTCGCTGATGCTTACTATGCCTGAAACCATGTCGATTGAGAGAAGAAAAATGCTTGCCGCTTTCGGTGCTCAGATTGTTTTAACAGATGGTGCAAAGGGCATGAAGGGCGCTCTCGAAAAGGCAGAGGAACTTTGTGCGATGGACCCCGAAAAATATTTTATGCCTCAACAGTTTAAGAACCCGGCTAATCCGGAAATTCATTTTAAAACCACTGGCCCTGAAATATGGAACGATACTGACGGAGCTGTGGATATTCTCGTCTCTGGCGTCGGAACAGGCGGAACAATTACCGGAATCAGTCGTTTTATAAAGAATGTGCAAAACAAGAAAATCTGGTCGGTGGCTGTAGAGCCAGCAGGTTCGCCTGTCTTGACAGACATCCGCAATGGAAGTGATCCTAGACCCGGGCCACATAAAATACAGGGTATAGGTGCCGGATTTAAACCGGATATTCTCGATATGAGTCTTGTAGACGAGATTGCCACTGTTACCAATGAAGAGGCGATAGAATTCGCACGAAGACTTCATCTTGAAGAGGGTATAACCTGCGGTATTTCAAGTGGAGCTGCAATGGCGGCGGCATGCCGATTGGCCAGATGCCAGGAGCATGCCGGTAAACTGATAGTTGCTATTCTTCCGGATTCAGGCGAGAGATACCTCTCTTCTGTGCTTTTTGAGTAAGAATATTCGCAGTCGTTAAAGATTACAGATTTACGGTAAAATTTTGCCGTTTTTTTGCCTGTAATCAGGTATAATGCCGTGAGAACTCTTACCCTTGATCAGGAGAGGTGGCCATGAAAGATCGCATAAGAACCGCATTGAATCTGCTTCTGCAGAACACCGGTGACGACTGGTTTATTATTCTTGAAGAACCTGAACATGAAAAATTTGTGCAGTTTGCCTACGATGAGGGCCCGGGATTAATTTTTGATCTGCCTTTTCAGGCCCTGACTGACGATGAAATTGAAAAAGCCAAAAAGCTTATGGCTTCCTTTAATATTGTGCCCGAAGAACTGACTGCAATGGATCACCCGGGTGGCCAGAAAATCGGGGTACAGCACTCGTTCAGTGCACAGATCGGCAATGATGTTGAATTGGCTGTTTCTCTTGCTTATCGTGTTTTCAGAGAAGTGTATGAACTTGCAGACGATACGCCTTTCAATGTTACCATTATGCGTTAATGTGGTCTCTATGCCATGAAAAATAGCGAAAATGTTGTTGTGGAAGCGGTAAAATGCCGTTTCTGTTTGAGCGAAATACCGCTCGGAGCCAGAAAATGCCGCTTTTGCCGAGAATGGCTTGTCGACAATTCTGATTCGCTCGACGATCTATCGTCTGCGGCAAAAAAGTTTGCAGACGGCAGGGTGCTTCCGCCGGCCTCTTTCCAGAGTCGCTTGGCGGCCAGACTTCCCTAGGTAAATTACTGGATTTTTTACCTGATGTTGAGCACCCTCTTTTATTCTATAATTGCCCTATACTGGACCTACAACCAGGAAGACAAAGTTTTTCTCATTTCATTCTTTTTTAATGCCATGCAAATGTTTTTTTCTGCAGCTGGCATTGTCTGGTTCGAAAAACTGCTTGATCGCTTCAGGCATGAGATACCTGCTATTATTGGGTGGAAAGAGGATGAGAGCGAGCAATATTATCTTAATGCCCGTAAAAATATTTTTTCAGCAACATTTCCGGTTGCGATTGGTTTGATTGTCTGCACTATAGCGGTTATTGGCGATCGCTTTGTTATTGGTATGCCCTTTAAAACGTTCGGTGGAGCACTGGCCTATCTTGTTTATGAATTTTGTTTTCTTTTTTGGAGCGCTTCAGCCATTGTTTATTTTATAAAATTTGCCATGTTTATTCGTGAATTTGGTGATCATGAGTTGCGCATTCTCATCATTCAAGAAGAAAACTCCGGGATCAGATTACTTGGAAAATTTATTTTGCAGACCGCTTTTTTTGCTGTTATTCCGTATATTTGCAGCATAACAGCGAGGCAGATCGGTGGTTGGAATTTTGGATCGTTGCTGAGTGTCTGGTTTGGCGCCTTTGGCATGGCGATACTTTTTTATCTGTTCTGGCCTATCTATAACATTCATCGGGCCATGGTCAGAGAAAAAGATCGAAAGCTGAATCTGGTGTCGTTAGAGCTTAATCGCCTTCTTTCAGGGCAAGGGATCGAGCACGAGAGCGTTCACAACCTTCGCAATCTTCTCGAGATACGCAATCATCTGCACGAAATAAATACCTGGCCATTTGATATGAGTAAAGTAATTGGGCTTCTGTCGGCCGTGGTGATACCCATGGTTTCAATTCTTGCAGATCGTCTT
>SABV01000336.1 GCA_009928855.1 Erysipelotrichia bacterium
CCGCTTGCATGCAGGTAATTTGTAAGGCTGTGCGCCAGTTGTCTGAACAGATTGCCCGTAAACACCAGAAATATCCACGAAAAGAATACGATGAGGCGCGAATATTCATAGTGGCGCGAGAGAAATGTTGCTGAGGTTACGAAAAAAACCAGCAAAATGGAAGCTTTGTAGTGAAAAAGCAGTTCATCTATCTTGAAAATAGCGGGTTTTCTTCGATACCCCCCCCCTGCAGCAGCTATTATATGCCATAACACCAGGGCGGTCGCCAATAAAATCAGGTATTGTTGTGGATTTTTAAGATACGGATCGACTGCGAAAATACCCGATAACCGCAAGTGGTAGCCCAGAAGGCCTGAAATTACTATTGCCATACTATCGAAAAAGCCAAATATGAAGAATGGCAATAGATTTTTCATGTGATTTTCGCCAATTCTGCTTATTTTCTTCGGCCAGAGAGCATTGAGAAAAACTTATACCAGATAAAGGCTACCAGAACCGAAATGAGGGTTGCGGCGAGTATGTAGCCGAAACCGTATAAGCTGTTTGTGTTGAGTCGTTTGTCGTTTTCTGTGCTCTGACCCGGTTGAGTTACAATTTTTACCTCTGCTTTTTCGGGCGGTGATACATGTTTGTTTGCAGCGTTAGAAATCGTTGTGCCCGTCGATAGATCGGCTGGTGAGTCCGGTCGCTCTACATGACGTGTTGCAGAAACTGCGTTGCGCAGCTCAGGCATCTGATTGGAGGGCTGGGCCGGGACTGCATAGGTTTTTACGCCCTCAGCCGTTTCTTTTTTAAAATTGATCAGGTCTGCCAGATCTTCACAAAAGTCCTCTAGTTGCGGCTGTTTATCAATACCAAACGAAAGCCTGGTGGTGCTGTGTGGGTTGCGTGCCGGAATAAATGTCAGAACAATTTCATTGCGCCGCTGGAAATAGTCTATCTTTTTTATTGCATCGCGCGCCAGAAGCGCTATTACTGGTTCTTTGTCAAGCTCGCATGTGTGAAAGAATATGGACCTGGTAGTTAAGACAAGCCAGATTTGCCCTGATTTTTCGTCTTTTAATGCTGTAGAAGAGATTGCTTTGAGAACAGTTTCGCCGGGATCAAGATAAATACCGATTTCATTCTGAATATTTTCGGGCAGGCTGGCGGGCGCGTTCATCTGTTATTCCTTGTCGATGTTGTCTGAATCATCCAGATCTTCATCTTCATCTTCATCTTCTTCGTCATCGCGGTTCAGCATCAGATCAGCCTGAAAAAGCAAATTCTGTATAAAGCTGCCTAGATCGTCCGGCGAAAAAGCCTCGTATGGCAGGCGGGTCTGAATAATCAGAAGGTCGCGAAGTTCTTGTTCTTCGTCTTCTTCTTCGAAAATCAGGTCTTCGCCTTCCTCTACAAAAACTGGCTCTTCTTTTGTATCGTCCTGTTGTTTGGCCGGATATTTGACAACACTGAAATTTGCGTTAACCAGTTCGCCGTTGTGCTCCAAAATTTCAAGAAGCTCGTCCCGCGAAAGATCAGTTATGTCTTTGAGATGAAGGCCTACAGAGACTGTGCGTACGTTCAGGGTGTCCTCGTTGTCTTCTATTCCAAGATAGCCACTGATTGTGTCTTCTACGATAAATGTCCAGAGAACGCCGATTTCGTCATCGTCAACGAGCACGCATTCGTAACTGGTGCATTCTTCAGCCATGATTTCTTCAATTCTGACAGCAAAATCGGCAAGTTCCATAAAATTCCTTTCGGATCGTTTCAGAAAACTATACCACTGTTTCGAATCGTCATAAAGTTTTATGGCAAAATTGTGCTCAGAGTGGGCAGAGATGTTGTGATATAATTCGCCGTTCTTAAATTTTACCGGCAGGAGTTCCCTGTTTTGACTGACGCTGAAAAGGCCTGCAATAAGGTCACTGAAACTGAACATGGGGTTTACGACACCTGGCAGGTGCGTTTTTATTGGCTGACTTTTTTTCTGATTGTTTTGAGGCTGTTCTTGTCGGTTTATCTCGATTTGACGCCGGATGAAACATATTATTGGGAGCTTTCGCGGCGACTTGATCTATCTTATTACGATCATCCGCCCATGGTGGCCTGGCTTATCGCAGCTTTCAGCACTCTGTTTGGTAAATCCCAGCTTTCTATAAGAATTTTATCTGTCGCCGGCTCTGCCATGGTAGGGGTGTGCATATTTATAATTGGCAGAGATTGGCTGAAAAGCTCAAAAACCGGTTTTTGGGCAGCTTTTATGGTTAATTTTACTCCGGCGGGCGCTGCTCTTGGTTTTGTTACTACGCCAGATACACCTTTGGCAATTGCATGGGCTTTTGCTGTTTTTGCATTTTTAAAAGCTCTTAACTCAAAGCGTGATTTCTGGTGGGTTATTACCGGTCTGACGCTTGGGTTTGGGGCATTGAGCAAATATAACATGATAATGTTTGTGCCCGGAGTCGCGGTGGCTATTCTTGCCTTCAGGCGCTATCAGCCTCTGGTGGTGACGAGGCGTTATTGGCTGATGGTCGTGCTGGCCGCTGCAGGGACTCTTCCTGTTCTCTACTGGAACGTGCAGAATGACTGGATTTCGTTCAGATTTCAGTTCGATCACGGACTCGCGGCTAATAACCGCACTTTTCTTCATAACCTTGGCGAATATCTTGGCGGTCAGCTCGGCACGGTAGGGCTGACATTATTTCCGGTGCTGTGGCTGGTTGTTTTTAAAAACGCCTTCAGATCTTTCAGAGACAACGATGAAACACGACTCTTTTTGGCATGGCTGGCTTTGCCGACGATGCTGTTTTTTACTTACACCGGTATTGGGGCAAAAGTAGAAGCTAACTGGCCGCAGGTGGCTTATTTGAGCGCTATTCTGCTGGCCGCTGAATGGATTGTTTCTGCTGAAAATGTGAATAGCCGTCTCTGGTGGGTAGTTGGACCATCAACGCTGGTTGCTGCAATTGCAATTTTTCAGAGCCTGACTCTTGCTTTGCCAATCCCGACAAGATCTGACGTTACCCAGAGAATGCACGGGTGGCGGCAGATGGGTGAAATTGTCAGGCGTATAGATAAAGAAACTGATCGAAAATGCGTTTTTATAATGCAGGGCGCAACGCTGGCAACCCTGGTTGGTTACTATGGTGATATCGAACCAGAGCGCACAGCAGAACTTTATGCTTCAGGTAATTTCAGGATATGGTGGCGTGATCGGCGTCTTGAAGCAGGAACAGATGTTGTTTTTGTCGATACCGACCGTGATTCGGAAGCTGCTCATTATGCAAGAAAATTTGCCGGAGCCGCTTCGGAGTCGTTTGATATAACTTCATGCGGGAAATGGGTGCGAAAAATCAATATTACCCGCATGTATAACCTGAAGGAACCTTTTATATTCAAAAATCCGAAGGTATATAAATAATGAATCCCGATATTATGCGAAAAATAGATGCCGGAATCGGCCCAACGATTTGTGCCTTATTGACCCTGCGCCGAAAACTTCTGGATCAGATTAAACCTCGAAGGGTGGGGCAGTTGACCGATATCAGGCGGATTCTGTTTGTAAAACCCGCTGAAATGGGCAGTACTGTTCTTATGTTTCCGATGTTGCAACGAGCTCGTGAACTATGGCCCAACTGTGAATTTCATTTTCTTGTTTTTGCCGAAAACACAGCTGCTGTCGAAATGCTTGGGATGGTGCCCAAAGAAAATATTCACACGGTCAGAACCAGCAATTTG
>SABV01000337.1 GCA_009928855.1 Erysipelotrichia bacterium
AAAAAAAGTTCTGCCGGCGGCTGCTACTGCCAGATTTAATCAGCCCTTCAGAATTTTTTTCATTTTAAGAACTTCGCGGGCCATTTTACCAAAGTTTTTATCGGCTCGGCGGCGGTCATGCATTTTCTGCTCGAACCGGGCCGATTCACGCTTCAGCTTTTGATAACTGTTAAACGCATTCTCATCTATTGCAGCGCTGGCGATTGCTGCCAATATTGCGCAGCCAGGCTCGTTTGTGTGGGTGCAGTCTGTAAATCGGCACTCTGATGTAAGTGCCTCTATTTCAGCAAATGTTGCTCCTACGCCGTTCTCAGCATCAGACATCGCCACTTCTCGCATGCCCGGCGTGTCAAGCAATAGAGCGCCGTTTGGCAGCATGTGCAGATGTCTGCTGGTTGTGGTGTGACAACCGCGACTGGTTGTTTGACTGATCTGAGAGGTTTCGAATAGATGCTCACCGGCGAAATGGTTAATCAGTGAAGATTTGCCAACGCCTGATGAGCCGGTAAAACAGAAGGTTTGACCGGCTTTCATTATTTGACGCACCTCTTCAAGCCCCATGCCGCTGACGAGGCTTGTCGCAAATATCTCAACGGCCGGGTGCCGTCTAAAAATGTGCATTTCCAGGTCACGCCAGTCACCATCAGCCAGCAGATCGCATTTGTTTATCAACACGACCGGGTTGATGCCTCCATTCAAAATCAGAGCAAGATAACGATCTATTCGATTAATTCTGAAATCTCTGTCGGCCGAGATCACGACAAAGGCAGTGTCGACGTTGGCGGCAATAATCTGTATGTCAAGTTTGCCAACCGCCGAACGCTCCAGATTAGTGCGCCGTGGAAATACTGAATCGATAACGGCATTTTCATGGTCGGCGCAGGTGAAAGCAACCCAGTCGCCTACTGCCGGAAGATCTCGGCGTGTTTCGGCAACATGCCTGAGTTTGCCGGCAATAGTGGCACGGTAGATACCGTGACTGGTCTGAATAAGATACTTTTCACGCGAATCAGAAACAACTCTGGCGATTTTGTCTCTGGAAACTCCGGACTCAAGCCGGTGTTGTTCCTGAAAAAATCCGTAGCCAAACTGTTCAAGTTCAAAATGCATTTTGTTAAATTTTCCTTCTGTTGGAGAGGGCAAACAACTGTGTAAGGCTCTTTGTGCCTATGATTGGTTGAATTGCCAGATGCAGAGCCCGAAGAAGCAGCAACAGACAGGCGGCAAAAACTCTATGCCGGTAGCTGGTGTGGGTTCCTCATGAGATACGGGGTGCGCGAAAACAAAGTTAAAAACTCAGCGCAAATTTAATCCTGCAATCATCAATATTACCTCCCGTAGTTGAGGGTTCTACAACACCCTAAGCATATCGCTAAAAAAACGACCTGTCAACGGTCTGAATTAATTTTTGCCAAAAATTCTACTTTCAACGACTTGATTTAAAAATCATCGGTCAGCAGAGGCTCTGGCCTAAACAATGGTATGTCTGAGGATAAATATGTTAGCATTATGGTGAAAACAGGTAATAATGATATGGCAAATATAATCACTGATATTAATACATGTTCTGCTCAGCCCAATGAACAGCTGACAGGAACCCTCGAAAAACTGCGGATTCTGTCGGCTGCTGCCAGATACGATGTTTCGTGCGCTTCGAGCGGCAGCAACCGAAAAACTCAGGCCGGCGGCCTGGGAAATGCCGCTCCTAGCGGAATCTGCCATAGCTGGACTGCCGATGGCCGTTGCGTATCTTTGCTCAAAGTTCTTTTTACCAATTTCTGCGCCTATGACTGTGCCTACTGCTTGAATCGCCGCAGTAACGACATCGAACGGGCTGCGTTTACGCCGCAGGAACTCGCAGAACTGACTATTTCATTTTATCGCCGCAACTACATTGAAGGCCTTTTTTTAAGCTCAGGGGTTCTGCGCAACCCCGACTACACGATGGAATTGCTGATCAGATGCGTCAGACTCCTTCGAGAGAATTACGGATTCGGTGGCTATATTCATGTAAAAGCTATTCCAGGAGCCGACCCTGACCTGATTTTTCAGGCCGGAACCCTTGTTGACCGCATGAGTGTTAATCTCGAACTGCCGAGCCAAAAGAGCCTTCTGCTGCTCGCACCCGATAAATCCAAAGAAAATATTATGACGCCGATGAAGCGTATTCGTGACTGGCATCAAGAATACAACCCCCGGCAGGATGGGCGAACACTGCTGACGTCAGGGTTTCCACTTGCGCCGGGCGGCGGGGCAGTTGCGCCACGAAAACCGGCAGTGGGCAGCTTGAATTTCGTGCCGGGTGGGCAAAGCACGCAGATCATCATTGGAGCCACTCCGGAAGACGATCGCCATATTCTGACACTCTCCGAAAGCCTTTACAAAAAGATGCAGTTGAAGCGTGTTTATTATTCGGCCTATGTTCCTATTAACCATGACCGGCGCCTTCCAGAACCTTTGCAGTCGCCGTTGCTGCGAGAACATCGCCTGTATCAGGCCGACTGGCTTTTACGTTTTTATCGCTTTTCGGTCGAAGAATTGTTCGAAAACGGCCCGCCAACGCTAGATTCAGATTTCGACCCCAAGATCATGTGGGCATTGCGTCACCCAGAACGGTTTCCGGTCGATGTTAACCGGGCTGATTTTGAGATGCTGCTTCGGGTTCCCGGGCTGGGAATGATTTCTGCGCAAAGAATTATACGTGCGCGAAGGGTTGGCATTCTGAGCTATGATGATCTGGCAAAACTTGGCGTAGTCATGAAAAGGGCCCGATATTTTTTGTCGGCCCCCGGCTCTGTCTTCGGAGAACTCGGTCTCGACGAGCCTGTTCTTCGGCAGCGTCTGCTGGCGGTAGAACCGGTCATCAAACCCAAACAGTTTTCTTTTGCTGATCTTCCAGAGTTTCGGCCAGAAGCCTGCTGCCAGGCAATTACGGGGCAATTCTGATGAATGTTCTTAGATACGATGGCTCTTTTTTCGGGCTGATTTGCGGCCTGGCACCATTTTTGCGCCGGCACCAGCTTCCCGATGTTATCGAACGCGAGAATGCCATTCAACCTGCTCTTATTGCGGCTGACGAAGAGCCGTCAGCCACTTCGACTGCCATGGTGCCAGGTCTTGCCCACGATCCTCAGGCTTTTAGACTTCCTGGAGTATCACATGAATCATGGTTGAACGCCTGGCATGCATTTCTCTCTGAGGCTCCGTTGATCGAACTCGCCATTGCCCGCTACCTGCTTCTGGCTGTCGAAAAAAACGCTGAGATTGATGCGTATCTGGCCGACGACCGGGTGCGCAATATTCAGCGATTAGCCCGAAAAGTTTTGGCCGAGAGGCACAAATTTATGGGTCTGCTTCGTTTTAGAAATATTGGCCCGAATCTCTACTACGCATCGATCAATTCAGACAACTTCTTATTGCCGATTCTTGGGCCCTTTTTTGTTGAGCGCTTTGCTGACCAGCAGTGGATAATTCATGACCGCAAACGCGAAGTGGCGGCTGTTTATGACCTGCGTGTCTGGACAATCGTTGCACGTGCGGCTGCTGACCTGCCGGCCGATTCCCCTCAGGAAGAAGCTGCCCAGCGCCTTTGGCGGTGCTTTTTTGACAGTATTGCTGTTCGCGAGCGCCTTAATCTTGCTTTGCAGCAGAAGTTTATTCCCGCAAAATACTGGGGCGATCTTATTGAGAGTCCGGGGCGCTGATAAAGATCAGACTATAA
>SABV01000338.1 GCA_009928855.1 Erysipelotrichia bacterium
CTTGATAACGTCAGCTTCAAAGATATAAATCCCTCTCAGAGAAAAAGCGAAGGCTCTCTGCACATCAAAGACAACGATCTGCCAAACATAATGATCAGAATTGAATCCCTCAAAGATCAGAGCAGAGTATATTTTCCGCCAATCGTCGAACCAGCCAAACTACCAATTTTTAACTCTTCAGAATTCAACAAAGCAGGCGCAAGCCCGGGCGACAACGCCGAGGAATACAAAAAGTTCGTAGGCGACAACCCGGAGCCTGCTTTTACAACTTCAAAACTTGCAGACCCAACACTCGGACTGCCAATGTATTTTAAAGTAATTGACGTTGCACCGCCCATGCCTCCTGCCGGCTCTCCGCCCCCCCCTTCCTCGTTTATAACCATGCTGAACAAATTCAAAGACTCAACAGAAGAAGTCTTTACCAGAAATCATTTTACCCTTGAATGCTACACTGAATCAGACACAGCTCTTGACGGTTCCCCTGCAGCTGATCCAGACAAATTCGGGCTTAGAAGTGGCGTTGGTGCGGATGTGGTTGCATTGCTTCAGCTCCCGCAAGATAAAAGAATACGAGAAGACGTTGAATACAAAATTGACGTATGGGCAGATGACAATGTTAAATGGGCAACCGCAGAAGGTCTCGACAATGTCATAGCCATTCCAACCGGCATCACAACGGGTGAACTGAGAGTCGAAATCCCGAATCAGTATCCTAAAGCATCGCATGTAGTAAATTTTGATAAAACAAAAGCGGTCAATGGCGATCTTACCGTAGTATTTCGTGAACCGACTCCTATAATCAAAGGAACAAGTGAAAGCGACCTTATTGCGGCAAAATTCCCTTTCATTGAGGCCAAAGCAACTGATTACTCCGGTTTAACCAGAAAAATAAAAATTTATTTGCCGGTAAGCAACGAAAAGCCAAACGTCAGAATTCTCGAAAGAAAGCATGAAAAAAAGCCCTGAAGCCAGTCACCGGATAACGATGAAAAATAAATGCAGAAAAGGTATTTCGTTGGTCGAAATCATGGTCGCATTGATGATTCTCGCGCTGGCAATGATGCCCATTGCAGGCACTTTTTCTCAATACTACGGTGTTGCAACCCGGCAGATGGAACAGGAAATAGCCTTAAAACTTGGCGAAGCGGTCATCAATGTATTGCTCTCGACAACTTATTCTGATCTGATCAAGGGCACTACTCCCGATCTTCCGCTGAATATCCAGACACCATCAGGAAATTACGAAGGACAACTCGCTTTTTCAGGCAACACGGCTGAGGCAGCTCCGGTTGCAATAGGCAAAGCCAAATACACAATCAGAGCACAGATCAACACTGTATTTGAGGCACAAAAAATCGGCTCGATACATGGCAACGCCCTGGAATTTTCCTACCACTCTGCGCTGCCACCTATAACTGGCGGCGGGCCGCCACCAGCGCCGATAATTGCAACCTACTCATCATTTGACGATCTGATATGTATAAACGTGACGGTCGATTATGGTGGCAACAAACCGATCAGACTTTCAACTTTCAGGGCGGACATGACAAGATGAATATTTTACCGCGCAAAAACCGCAAAGGAATAGCTATAGCTGTAGTTCTGACCTTCTGCACAGCTGTTCTTGGCCTTATCACAGTATTGGTGATAAACACAAAAGCACATCGCGGTTCTCACTCTTCACAATACGATGACACCAGGGCATTGATGGCCGCCAGATCGGCCATTCAGCTCGCCATATACAAATATCGAGTTTTACCGGCCGAGTATTACAAAATACGCTCAAACGGCGCATTAAAGCAGGGATGGTTAGCAGACATGCAGACCGAAACAGCTGATTCTCCGGCAGCTAAAATCAAACTTGCCCTTGACAATGGCATGCAGGCAAGTCATGATTTCGGAGTAGAAGAATTCGCCCTTGTTTCGCGCCAGGATTCGGGCTATACAAAAGACTATCTCAAAATAAGAGCATGGGGCACAGCATCAGACAGTCGCAAACTGCTGGAGGAACTTGTTGAAATCAGGATATCTGAATAGGCACAAAAACCGCGGTTTTACGATTATCGAAGTAGTCGTATCAATTTTAATATTGTCCTCTTTTATCGGCACGCTCATGTATCTTTACAGTCGCAGCACAGAATCTTTTAAACTGACCGTCTGGAAGCAGGAGCGAACGGCGCAGGCCAGCATGTTCTGGACTTTCATGCGAAAACACCTGGAAGAAGCCACCAACAATCTAGATATAACCAGTCAAGTAGGCAATGCGAACCCAGTTTTTCCCGAAAACCCGTGCCCGTTGAAGTTTCACCCGAATCCCAACTCAGTTGCCAAAGGCAACATACTAGCCTGGAACGTCTCTCGAGTTGAATTTGCAGATGCCCCTCCATATGCCCACAGCAGCGTCAATGTAACTTTTTATCTGGAAAAAGCGGGAAGACGACTGCTTCTCAAGAGTTCTGACTCGCTAAAAAACATCGCCACCCTCGATGATGTTGAAGATATCAAATTCAATCTCTCATCGGTCATCAGAACCGCGAATAATGAAGATCAGATAAAACCCGGAATCGATGTTGACGCAGTTGGAGCCTTCATAGAACTTTCTCTTACATTATCCCCACCCAGAGGAAATCTGGCAACTGACATGAAGATACCGCAAAATCACAAGTTTCGCCTGAATGTTGGTCTGTATTCAGACGCCAACCCATCATACTGAAATGCGACAGACGAAATTATTTAAAACCTGCAATCGCCGGTATTGTTTTACAATCCTGCCGTTTGCCCTGGCAACGGTTTTTACATCAAGTTTGGCGGCACAGGAAAATTTAACACTGGTTGTCGAGCCATCGCCCACGGCGTGGGTAATCATCGCTTTTCTCTCTTTGCTGCTGCTTATAATGGTAGCAATTCTGCTGATAATTCTGAAAAAAAGTGTAGGCAATGAATTTCAGCTGCAGAAAACGCTTAAAACATCTGTCGAAGCCTCGTATGCTCGCAAAATAAGAGAAGAATACCAGGCCAAGCAGTCACTGCTCGACAAAAAACTTGACCAGCTCAGACAGCGTTTTTCGATGGTTATGATGAAGGTAAAAACCCTTCTCGACACTCTTGACCCTGATGGGCTGTTTAAAGCCATCAGTGAATTGATTGAAACCGATGTGGGCGCCAACAGATACATCATTTTTCTGATCGACCCGGTCAAAAATGAATTATACCCATTTCGATGGGCCGGATACTCAGACGCGATAGAAAAAGCCCTTCTTATGCCTGTTAATCAGGTGCATATTCTTACCCATGCGATAAAACGCAGACAAACAATTTATCGTGGCGCCGCGGTAAACGATGTTGAAATACGCAAACTCATAGACAAAAAACCGGTTTCAAACACCCTGGTTGCCATACCGCTGTTCAGTCGCAATAAAAGTTACGGCGTCATTCACATAGAATCTTTTTCCGACGAACACACTGAAATAGACGAAAATGAAATCAGATTCTTGTCGGCACTGCCGACTTTCATCGGCGGAGCGCTCAGCAATGCTGACGTTTTTGTACAAACTCGTGAAGAGCTTACTTCTGCCAAAAAAATCACAGAACAGGAAATCGCAGAAAAACGGCGCCTGCACGAAATTTTCTCACGATATACTTCGGCAGAGCTAATTGAAAACATATTAAAAAATCCTGAAAAAATAGATCTGGGGGGCG
>SABV01000339.1 GCA_009928855.1 Erysipelotrichia bacterium
ATCTCCGGCAACCGGACACCGTAACAATGCCTGTCGCATTTCCTTGTATTCATCATCTGGCATAAGCTTGGTTATAGCGGTTGTAAACACAGGAGTTTCTATTATTTCCATATTTTTATTATACGCCATTGGCGTATTGTCTGCAACTTTCTAAAATATTTCTATTTAGCAGCTAAATAAGAAAGCTATGCTTTCTTTTCCGGCTTCAGTCTTGCTGCTGGGTGGGTTTTTTCGTGCACTTCCCGAAGCTTTTTCAACGATACTTTGGTATAAACCTGAGTGGTGTTGATCGTGGCGTGACCGAGCATTTGCTGAATGTAGCGAATGTCTGCGCCACCTTCGAGCATCAGCGTTGCCATGCTGTGTCTGAACATGTGACATGAACCGCGTTTCTCTATGTTGGCGGCTGTTATATGCTTTCTGACCAGTGCGCCCAGCCAGACACCGGTTAATGACACGCCTTCTCTGGTTATAAACAGCCAGCCGTCATCAGGTTCAGCGGCATAATATGGTCTGGATTCAAGAAGATACTTGTTTATCCAGGCAGCAGCTCTTTCGCCAAGCGGCACGATTCTGTCTTTCTTGCCTTTGCCGTCTCTGATATGCAAAGTCTGCCATTTAAGATCGGTATCGAGTATTTTAAGTCTGGTAAGCTCTTTTCTTCTGACTCCGGTTGAATATAAAACTTCGAGTATGGCTCTGTCTCTTATTCCATCCGGCTTATCAACATCAGGAACCTTCATTATCTTTTCAACTTCATCTATGGTTAACAGGTTTCCGGGTAACCTTGATTCGGTTCTCGGCAGGTCGATATCTGCCGCAGGGTTGGCGGGTATATGGCCTTTTCTGGTTAACCAGCCATAAAAACCTCTTACTGAAACAAGTTTATGTTTTATGCTGTTAAAACAGAGGGGTAAACCATCTTCTTTACGGTAATGAAAGATAAACTTCTGATAAAGCTCTATAACCGATCTGCTTACCAGTATGGGTTTATGAATATCTCTCTCTAAAAGCCAGAGTCCAAAGTGTTTTAGATAGCCTTTTGCATTTCTGATGGTTTCTTCCGAATAACCCCTAAACAACATCCAGCCGTAATAAGCTTCTGTAAGGCAGCCGAAGCCTTCAGGGTCGGTTGTGTCGAACGGCGGCTTTTTGATTTTGCACTGACCACGGCGTGGCATCATACACCACCGATGGCTATATCATTAAAAGTCTCTTCTTTAGCAGCTAAAGAAGAATCATGACTATGATACGACGAATTTTGTTTGTCTGGTTCCAGATGTGCGTTTTTAAGCGATTCTTCAGGATTTTGCTCTTTAACAGGCTTTAGTTGCGGGTGAGCGATACCCCGCCATCCCCCCGACACCCCACCGTTTTGGCCCCGTTTTAGACCCGCGTTCTTTTGATTTTGCCCCGCCTTGTTGTCATTTGCCCCCGCCAGGTTGACATCGTAGTTGCCGCGAAGTTTTTCAACCGAGATAAGCCCATGCAGAAAGGTTTTGCCGTCTTTGCCCTTGCCGTCATAAAACAGCTCATATTCGAAAGTCTGGCCTCTGCTGCCGCGATGCGGTATCAGGTATTCCAGCTCTTCAAGCCTGGCTAAATGAACTCTTAACTGAGTATTGCCGATTCCGGTATATTCTCTGATATCGCGGCGGCTGAAGCGGTAGTCTTCGATTTCTATTTTCAACCTTTCGCAGGCTTTTAGAACCATTTCCTCGATGAGCAGTAACAACCGGCGCGACTGCGGCGGCAGTTCATCAAGACTGTGGCCGAGAATATCATCTGCTAATCTGTTGGCTGTTTCTATATCTTGTAAAGTTGACTCTATATAAGAAAGCTGATTTTCAGGAGCTTTCTTGATTGGTCGCTGATGCTGATGCAGCAATGCAATGGTATCGATGAGCGTTAAGTATTTTTCGTGGTCTCTGCGGGTTCTGGTGCGGTCATCCATGAAAGTTAACTGTTCGGCATAAGGGTTAATTACCGGTATTGCTTTTAACAGCCGCTGCGCATTTCTATGAACTCTTAAAACCTTCTCTTTTTCATTCTTTAGAAGCTGACCTTTTAGTGTTCTTCTTTCTCTTTGAAGTTTATGAATGGCGCGGGTTTGTTCGCGGCTTTCGTTGACTCCGAGAATCAGACAGCGGTTGTTGAGTTCTTCATCTATATCTATACTGGTAGTGGTAATGAAGATCATCACCGGGCCTTCGACCCTGTATTCATGTGTTATAAGCCTTCCGCTGGTTGGATCTTTGCCGGTAGATGCTATGGTCAGTTCGCCTTCACTTTGTAAAAGCTTGATTGCATAAGAAGCGCGTTCCGCGCCTTCTTCCTCGACGATGGCCAGTATTTTGTGCCGCAGGTTGGTTTCACCCATGTAAAACAGTGATTGACCGGTCATTGCCGAATATTTAACCCGTTCCTCTTCCGGCATGAATGCCAGAATGCTTTCCATCAGTGAAGTTTTACCGGCTGCTGAAGAAGACTGAACGATAACCGCCAGAGGCGCGTCGAGCTTTCGCGACACTGCCGCGAGATAACCGACAAGCTTGTTGGTCTCTTCGCCGACTATACCGTAAACCTCAAAGTCTTTTAAAATGCGCTGTATGAGATTCGGATCTCGAAGTAATTCCAGGGCTTCAGCTTCTTCTTCGGGAGTTAGTTTGATTTCTTTCTCTTTGGGTTCAAGAGTGTTCTTTATAAGCTTATCCTGAATTTCTTCGAGCTTTAACAGCAACTTTCCGGCATCTGATCTGATTAAATCCTCTTTGATCTTTAACTCATTGGCAGCCTGTTTGGTAAAAACCTGCCTAGCTCTGGCTGAATAAAGATCGAAGGTATCAACATGAAACAGCTCGTTTCTTGATACCAGCAGATTAACTTTGAGCTGTTCATAGCTGGTGCTCTTATCAAGACCCCTGACGCGCCAGCGGCGGTCAGAGATTTTCAGTATTATTTCCTCTTCTTTTATCTCTAAATCAAGGCTTTCTACCGGCGTAGCCGGTGGGGTTGGCGGTGCATTGGCTGGTTCGAGTTTATCAAGGTCGATACTGGTACAGATTTCCGGCAGGGCTTCAGATGTTTCTATTTTAGCTGCTAAATGAGAAGCCGGTTCTGTTGCAGATTCAACGACCTTGCCGATAGGTTGAGCCTTTTGAAGAACTAACCCCAAAGCTTTTGCGGCAGGTTTCATTTGGCAGGCATAAGCGTTAGCATCCATGCCTTTCGGAAACAGTGCCCGGAAACAGTCGATACCGACAGATGAAAGTTTGTCGGCGATTTTAAGGGCGGATTTATCGCCGGCTTCGTCGCGATCGAAAGCAATGATAACTTTCTTTGGTTTATTCTCTTTAATAGCTTTAAAAAGCTCTTCAGTGAAGCCGTTTACTCCGTAAGCTGTCGTAACATTCTTAAAGCCGTTAGCATAAAAAGACAGGGCATCTATGACCGATTCACAGAGTATTATTTCATCTGCTGCCAGGCATTCGGGGTTGAAGATTCCGGCATGTGGGCCGGGCAGATAGAGATGGTAAGCCGTGCCGGGTCTGAGGTTGTTTCTGATTTTTCTGCCGTAGATTTCGCTCGTATTGCCGCTTTTATCGAAGATCGGAAACACGACAGAACCGGCGAAATGTTCGTGGCCGCTGTCGCGGTAAAGGCCGAGTTGTTGCAGCTGGGTTCTGATTTCGAGGCC
>SABV01000340.1 GCA_009928855.1 Erysipelotrichia bacterium
CGATGCCTGACTTCGAATAATCTGGCGGGCCAGTTGCAGCATCTGGCTCTGCGAATAGGGTAATTCGGGCAGAATCGGCCGGCCGAAAAATTTTTTCAGTTTTTTAGCCGCCGAAGACGCAGGAAATGGGCGTTGGCCCTTCGATTCTTTCGACAAGCCCGGGAATAGCGGAAAGCT
Source organism: Erysipelotrichia bacterium (assembly GCA_009928855.1). Classification (GTDB taxonomy): domain Bacteria; phylum Muiribacteriota; class Ozemobacteria; order Ozemobacterales; family Ozemobacteraceae; genus Rifleibacterium. Next base: position 178 of record SABV01000340.1, read on the forward strand.
AGTAATTCAGCGAAAGAAATAGGTGTTCTGCTTCTGCGATTGCCTGGGCCGGCAGACTGAGTCTTCTGGCGCGAGCTTTCCAGCCAGCGACAACTCTGCCTGTGTGACTGATGATTTCTTTTGCCCGATTCAAATCGAGCCGGTAATATTCGGCCGTTGCCAGGACAACGCTTATATCCGGTTGCCGGTTATAGAGGTCGATTGCCAGGGCATGTTCATCCTTTTTGAAGGATGGGTTCATGTCGAAAGCCGGTGCAAGTCGCCAGCCAGAAGGCGTTCTTATGAAACCGTGATTGCGAAGATGGTCATCACGATTGGCGGTGGCAAGGTTAAAAACGACTCTGGTAAAAAGCTCTTCAAGATCGCGGGTTATATGGTCAGGCTCACCCCAGGTTGCAATAAATTCTGCCAGCTCAAGATAACTGGCATCCTCGGTATCCTGATTGCCGGTCATGGTCATGGCTGAGGCAAAAAAACGTCTGGCAGCGCCAACCCGATCAAACCGCTTCACCATGAAGGTGTTATATCCGCCGCCGATCTGCATGACACGGGCCTCGGGAACGGCAATTCCGCAATCTCTGGCAAGTTCATGCAACAGCATTTCCCAGAGAGCCACATCATAATCATCATCGGCTGACGGAAACTTGGCAATCCACAGACTGCCGCCTTCGTCGACCAGATTGGCTTTCGGCCGGGCGCCGCCAAGGGATGAGCCAGGGGCAACCAGAACTTTCAGCCATTCCTTGATCTTGCACAGGTCATCCTGATTCTTCCTGGTCAACTCATAGGCCACTGCCTGCAGTTCGGCGACTCGGGCAACCGGCGGGGCCGAGCGGGCTTCATCAGCCAGAAAGGACTCTTCGTCAGGGCGACTGAAACGGAGCGCACCCATTCTGGTGCAATCCTGGACTCCCAGGAGAAATTCCCAGGCCCCGAGGTTTTTTGGGGGGCGTTTCTGCTCTCTGGCTTCAACAGCTTCCCGGCGCTTCATCAGAACCTGCCCCCATCGGTCAGGGCATGAATCCATGAAAACCCCAAAATTCGCATTGCCCGGGTAAAACTCGCCGGGAGTCAAATCCAGTTCCGGGTCGAGAGGAAAAGCATGTGCCGTCTTCAGCCAGGCAGGATCATAGGCAAAGCGCACACTCCCCCGGTCGCCACGCGACAAAGCGCCTATTCTCTGCAATGGCCCGAAAGAAGGATCATCGAGCCAGACCCGGATTTGTTCACCTTGAATTTTAGCCATCGGTTTCGCCAAGCGGGCGAGGCTTTCTGGGAGAACGTTTGCGGTGAGGTAGTGCTTCATCCTGCAGGCGGCGGCCCAGCTCGTCTTCTTTGGCGATAAAACTCAGATCCTTCACCAGACCGAGGACACGCAGCACCTGCAGGTAACTTCCTATGGCGACCGAAGGGTCACCATTTTCCACTTTGTACAGGGTCGGGCGAGAGATGTCAGCTCTTGCGCAGACCGTTTCCATGGAAAAGCGGCGGCGCAGTCGTGCGTCCTTGAGGCGTTGCCCCAGTTCTTCGAGTTCTTTTGCCGAAGACGGATAAATTGTAGCAGTTCTTCTGCTCATAATGATAATTATTATTTACATAATGGCTTGAAAATGTCAAATATAATTGTTGATTCTCAATGAAACGTCACGGTCTTTTCTCAGAGAATTTTAACAGAAACAGAGCAGGCCTTTCAGACCGTTTATGTGGCGTTTTTTCGCTTCCTGGCAGTTTTATAGGGTGCAGCGGGTTCGCAGAACTTGTCTTTGCTGGCAACGGCTTTTATTTGATCAATGGTCAGGTCAGTTGCTTCGGCAATTTCTTCAAATGATTTTCCTTTGGCAAGCATTTTTAGAGCAACTTTTTCGATGCCTTTTTCCATGCCTTTTTCCATGCCTTGCGCAAGGAAATTGTCTGCCCAGATTTTCATGGTTGTTTCAAGCATATTATTAACCTCCTGTGGTGCACTTATTTCATCCCAGTTGGTTTCATCCGTATTACCGGAATTACTTCCTGAGCGAATCAGAGCTCTTCGTATAAGCAGCACGAAACCTCTCAGCAGATGATCAAAGCTGTCACTCGCACCTGCGAGGCTGCAAAGCATTGCTATCAGAGATTTCATTTCCTGCGGGTTGTTACAAAATTCCAGTTTTACCAGCAAATCTATAAGATTTTGAGGGTCAGCAATGCTTTTTAGAGCTTCCTGCTCGTCAAAAACCTCATAAAAAGCATCTGGGATATATTTTTCAAGACTTTTATACGGGCAGTTTACGAGTTTTCTGAATGATTGCGCCGCTTTCCATGGGGTTTTGCCATTGTAAATAACTATTGGAAAGATCGGTGGCAGGCGGGTGCTGCCCTTTACTTTCTTTGTTCTGACAAGATCGAGATAGAGGTTGCCGATATAAGACAGCATTCGTGCCGCCATATATTTTTCTGATCTGCTCTGAAACTCTATCAGCAGAACAATATACAGCTTTGTGTCTTTGAAGTTTACCTGCCAGATAACATCGTCTCTGGTTTCGTCAAGTTCGTCGCCAGTGTGTTCGGCTGGCAGTTTTTCGAGGGTCGAAAAATCAACATCAGCAACCCAGTCAGAGTTGTAGTGGCTGATAATAAGATCCTTAACAATATCAGGGTTGGAAAAAATCACCTTGTAAGGGCGATCCCAGTTTGCCTTTTTTGCCGGTTTCTGCTTTTTCATAGTCATTGCCTCACCTGATTCTATCATTCCTGCATTAACTTTATCAACGCCGAACAATGAGCGTCAGCAATAAGATCTGGAAGTGATTTTAAATCAGGTGGCCACTTCCGCCAACTCTCTGATTAGATATCTCACCTCCTAGAATAGTTTTAAACAGCTTTTTCTGACTTATAAAATTTTGGGGCAAATTGGTATCGGAGTTAGTTTTTGCATTGCTAGTGCATGCATGACCCATAAGCCCACACCGCATCAAGCTCAAGGCCAGGCATTAACAGAGCTGGAGTAATCTTTGCCAACTGAACGATTTGTCTTTCGATTAGTTCTCTCGGCACGGAGGCTATTTTGCTTTTCGACGGAAAAAACGGTAATATCGATCAAACAGTTTTGAGCAAAGTGCAAAAAGAGGAAAAATATGGGCAATTTTTTGTTTACAGCAGCCTGCAGATACGCCAGCAGGCCGAAGAAAAGACAGGCCACGGATGAACGCGGATAGACACGGATTAATGCTGTGTCTATTTTTTTAGCGGGCCGAAGACGCAGGAAGAATGTTGAGGCCCTTCGACTTCTTCGGCAAGCTCAGAAACCGAGGCTCAGGATTGCTTTCTGGAGCGGGGTTTTCGGGCTGGGGTGTAACTGGCGGCGGGTTCTGAGACTTTGTTTGCTGGTTTAACAATTGAATTGAGATATTCTTGAAACCCTTCGAGACTTTCGGTAACTGCTGCGTTGATTACAAGGTTTTTCAGCATTTCGAGTTCGTTGATTTTCTCTATTGCTGAATTAATACCGGCGGGTATTCGCCCGAAACGCAATTGAAGAA
>SABV01000049.1 GCA_009928855.1 Erysipelotrichia bacterium
CTGTTGATGCCGGCTATTTTTTTCGGAATGCTCCATGGCTCCAACAAAAACAGTTTTGTCAAAATGCTTTGAAGCGTAAGCAACGACAGACATGTCTGCTGCAACGGTCTTTAAAAGCCCTGAACGAATACTAAATGCCGCATCAGCGATTTGCCTGCAGGCTTTCAACTGCGGCCCATTTAACCCTCTGTCGGGGCGCAAAACAAGCTCATCTCCATGTGCCGTTCTCTTCAACCCGAACAATTTTATCTGAGGAGCTCTAATCATTAACTGATCGGCACTGTGTTGAATGACAGCCTTGTCTATATCAGAACCAAGCCAGGCAACCATTAACACGAAACGATTTTTGCCGGCAGTCGAAAAAAAGTCGTAAATATAACCGAGTTGCCCCCGGCCCACACTGGTTGTGACCACCCTGAATCTTAACCGCTCCAGTTCGCCATCGATAGTTCCGGCTGGCTTTTTAAAAGACTGCGTCCCGATCAGGTTATTCTTATCAACTTTGTGAACTGGCAAAACAAAATCAGGCTCATCCTGAGAAACCAGTTTTCTTAGATTAAGCGTAAATGGAAGTCCATAAAACTTCGCCACAGTCTCAAAATCAGAGTTTTTTATATTGCCTCTGCTATCAAACCTGCAATCACCGGCAAGATCATAAAGCGCAACCGAAGAAACCGCCAGTTGTTCATTTTGAGACCTGGCAATCTCTCTTACTCTGGCAAAAACCCTGTCACTGTTTGCAAGCCCTCCGTCAATAAGCAAACTCTCTATTTGCCGGTCTGACTTCATCGCAGCAAAAGCCGAAAGATATTCGGCCTCAAGAAGCTCCTTGCCAGCGTCAAAATCAGAAAGGCTTGTGGTCAAAAGCTCTTCAAGATGATTTTCGTCGGCCTTAAGCCTCTCAAAAACATAAGCAGTAGCAGACGTGATATACAGAACCACCGGCAGAGTTGAAGCAAGCAGAAATGCCACGGCAAACCGGCTGCCAATGCTTTTAAAAGGCCAGATTCCGAGAATAAGACCTCTGACGATTATCACCAGAACCAGCGAGATAAAAACAAAGTTGACGATCTTCAACCATCCAGGCGGCCCCTGAAAGTGCGAACCAGGCAACAATAATACAGCCAGATGTTTTTCGAAGGGAAGAATCCTGGCATAGAGTTTAAATTTGCCCAGAGGCAGCCCCCACGCAAATCCTTTAGCCTCCCATTCATATAGCTTCTCTTCAGCATTCCCCAACTTATCCCGCCAGGCTTTAAAAGTTTTTGAGGCACTTAGAGTTTTTGGATAAAGAATATCAGGGCCTGCCGAGGCAAATATTTTAACAAAACCACCGGCTAGCGACTGGCCAAGACCTGTTTTTTTGGCGACCATGCGCAAAGCGCATGCAGGCAGATCCTGATCACGGCGCACAATCAGAAAAAAGGCGGCAACTCTGCCGTCAGGGTTGCTGGTAAAATCCCAGACCAGAAAAGCAGGCGTCTTTCGATAGATTATGGGCGTAGCAACGCCCCGCTGCTCACAAGCAATTAATTCTGTAGAGCAGCCGTTTCCAAAAACTTTCTGTAACAACTTAACATTACGGCGTCTTTCTTCAGGCTTCTGAATTTCTTCAATATTTTCGGCGACAAGACTGCCTGCGATCATTTCCATAGAACGACGGCTGGCAGTATTATCACTGCTGTAAACTACAGAAAAGTCAGAACCCGGAGTCTTTGAAAACACCCAAAGATCATGCAAGGGGAAAGGATCGCCAAAGACAGAAGATGCCAAAGCGCCGAGTGGTGCAGAAAACGCCGATCGATCAGGGTATTCACGCAGCAGCGAAGAAAGCCCGGATTTAAAAGAGACAGAAGTTCTCGCCAGAGCTTCTGCAATATCTGTATTTGCGGCTATTTCAGCAAGTTTCTGGTTGGCAAATCTTTCCTGTTCAAGATTTTGCCAACGTCCAACAATAGCAGAAACCTCATTCCAGCCCGAATTGAGAGCCAGAACAGGCAAGAGCAAAAGCAAAGACAGCAGTAGATTGCGCAGATTTTCTTTCATTGTTTACGATCTGAAACGCTTAGTTGATAACGGTCAGATTGTAAACTTACAAACCCTCAAAGGTAAAGCTTTTACCTTAAACATGGCTCTTTCATTCACACCACCGACTCAGCTCCGCCTCTTTGCCTGCTCAGACAGAATGATTATCGAGCGATGATTTGCCCGCAAAATATAGACCGGCAAATAAAATAATCACTGCGACAAAATGCAGAAACGATGCAATTTCCTGGCAATAATTGATGAGACCGATTTTGCCGAGCATATATGCCCAGTCGTGCGAGCCACCGCCCCACAATGGCAACCTTTGGGCTCTGGCATCACCGAGATATACAGCCGTATACATAAGACTTTCACCGCCCCAGAAAAAACACAGGCCGGCACCAAAGCGGTCTTTATTCAGCAAAAGATGAGCGGCAAATATCATGGGTAAAGCCAGCTGCAGAATAGTGCCGCCAGCCACCATCAAAAACTTGTTGCCAAAAAAATTAAAAAGCAGATGACCGGCTTCATGAATCAAGAGATTCGCGCCATCAATAAAATGATACTGGTAATCCAACATCAAAGAAAGCGCATAGGGGACCAGAGCAACAACAAAAATAAACCTGATGTTCATAATGCCGCGATAACAACCCCCTGCCACAATCGGGCTTCAATAGATCCAAGGCATAATTTTAAAAATCTGAAGCCCACAGAGGTTAAATTGTAAGCTGGTAAACCTTCAAGGGCAATGATTTTCCCTTAAGCTCTACTTCGCCGTATTCACGGGCAACAAATTCTTTTTCAAGAAGTTCAAATACTCTCTCAGAAATAAGACCACGCTGAAATCTCAAAGTTTCGGCCAGCCCCTCAATTCTTGCCGTAACGTTGACAGCATCGCCGATAACTGTGTAATCGCGCTTTTCACCGACCCCCAGAAATCCTGTTATGACGGTGCCAATATTAACTCCGAGCGCCACCGGAAAAGGAAGAAAGGTGCCATTTTCGGCTGCGATAATTTTTGTCACCGCGCGACATGCCGCTGTGACTGCTGCTTTTCTGTTTAAACCAACACGAAACACGACAAGCATTTTATCACCAATAATCTTGTCGATATCACCGCCTTCGTCAATTACTATTTCGGCAATCTGAGTGATCTGGTTTTGCAAATCGGCAAACAGCCTGTCTGCAGCGAGGCCTGAGATCAAAGTTGTAAACGCAGGAATTCCGATGTACAACATCACGCATTCGGTCTTTTTGCCGACCTCATGCCCCTCCATCAAAGAAACTTCATGAGCGCCTTTCGAGATCATGCGCCCCATTAATTTCTTCTCTTCAAGGCCCTTCATCATACTATCAAAAGAAGAACACAGAACTCCCAGCTCGTCAGATCGATTCAAAGCAATACGGCAGGCAAAATTTTCTTCTGCAGCCTGGTGCATACCTGATATCAGACTGTTTACCGGTTCGAGAATATCGGCCGCCACATTGCGTGCAACAAACAGAATCAACAACAACGAAAAGCTCATCAACAGGTAAAATGCCAGCCGGTAATTCATGATAATTTCCTGAATGGGCTTTTCTGGGGCAAGAGCAACAACCAGAGAGGTAATCTGACTTATACCTGGCCGACCCTCAAGCAGATAGAATTCGTTCTCATATTCAATACGCTTTGAAACAGGCAAATTCGATGACGTTATCCATGAAGCCTGGTTTGTCAGATTGTTGCGCCAGAAAGCGTTTGTCGAATCGGGTCTGGTTATGTTGCCATACTGATGCATTGCAACAGGAAAAATTCTGTATTTGCCTTTGTAATTTCTGGCAAGACGCGCCATATAATCTTCATACTCAAACATCATCATCCAAACCATTATATAATCAGGCTTTTCAATGTCAGGCACGGGATGAATTATTACGCCGATGGTTCCGGAGAGAACACTCATCAACACAGGCAGTCCAACGCCCTGATAAAGCTTCACATAAACGTCATCACCAAACAGAGACCGCACCGTTTGCAAACCGGTTTCAACAACAATTTCTCCGCCCAGAGTCTCACCCGAAAGAGCAACCTGTCCCATATTCTGTACGCGTTTATTGATAATGCCCCGGGCAACCTGCTGTAACATCTGCCCGAATTTGGTGACTTCTCCTGTGCCACTTCCAGAACTTGCGAAATCCCAGCCCGTTTTTCCGGCAATGGCAACATCACGTGGTCCGAAGTTAATCAAAGATCTGTCGAGAGCCGAATTCTGGGCATACCATGATTCTACAAGCACTTTGAGATCTTTTTTCAGCTTTTCTATCTCAGCCGGCATTGAAGCGTTATTCAATTGACTCCCGATGTTCCGCATAGCCTGAGAATTCGTCCAGTCTTGAAGCATTTTCCATCCGAGTGGCTCTGCAAAACTCTCTCTTAATTCAAAGCGATCTGCAAAGCGCTGTAATTCAACCTTTTCTTGAGAAATTCTGACGTTGTAATCCTCGTTATTAAAAAGATAAAATACAAAAAAGACGGTTATTATCGGCAAAACCGCTGAAACAAGCAGCGCCACCCACAATTTTGCAGCAACTGAGCGGTTTATAACTGAATTACCCACAGCAACCTGAAACCAGAAAAATATGAGCAACAATGCGGTAACAACTACAAAAATGACAAGATACTGAATGCTAAAAAACCTGTCTGCTTTGTCGAGCAGAGTTATCACGATTACTTTGAACTTGTGATCACCCAGATTCAAATTATCCGAATTGATTGCCATATCACCAGATACTGCAGACAAATCAGAGCTTAAAATTTTCGGCATCAGATGTCGGGGAAAAGCACTGCTGAAATAGGCTTCTCCACGTTGCTCAACAAACGCAATCTGCCTGGCGTTTTCTGCATAACCGTTCAGCAGCAGGCTAAAAGAGTCTTTCGCCTGCTGCACGGGCAACGAAAACATCACAATGCCCGCCACTCCTTCGGTCATAATATAGTCCCAGAAAAAATATTCACGAATGCCGTCTATTTCGACCTCTGAGCCTTTGGAAAAAGCTTCACGCAAAAGAATTGAAGTAGTTAAATGCTTACCCAGAAACGATCTGGTCGAGGCATCTGAAATATGCACACCACGGGAACTTATGCTTCGATCGTCAATTGCACGCCTCAATATTGCATAGGCCTTGAGCTGCGGAAGCTGAGACTCATTCCAACCCTCAGAAAAACAGTATCTGAGACCAGAATCATTTGGCTTAGAATGGTTAGGCGCGTCAAAAAGCAAAACAAGGCTTCTAGAAAAACGCGGATCAATGGCATGGATGTTTTCGCGACAATATTCGGCAAGACGCTTATCATCGTAAAGTTGCGCCTCTTTTGCGATATAATTTTCAAAATTTGCCAAAAAACGACGACATTGCGTTTCAAAAGCGACTTTGTGGGCCCCTTCGCATTTGAGCTGTTCAATCAATCTTAGATTTTCACCAGACGCATCGATTTTTGCCGGCTTAAGCCGCGATTCGGCCATAATCCGAATTCCCCAGATAGAACCGGCAGCAATTAAAACAACAAAAAGAGCTCCGAGAAGAAAAGACCCCATCGAAGAAAGCCCACTGCCTTTTCCTGCCTCAAAACGCCTTACGACGTTTTTATCAGAAGATGCAACCAGGCTGCCAACAAATTCAGAATCTTTTTCTGCTTTATCTTCTTCTAAACCACCGTCTCGTTCGAGAGAATAGGCAAATCTGCCGTCAACTTCAGTCATTTTCACAAAATGCAAATCTTTATCCGCGATACGCTTGGCCACCAGTTCATCAACGGCAAGCGGGAAACGCGGGTTGGCTACCGTTGCAGACTCAAGGCGCGCTGCAACCTTGAGTGGTTCACCAATGACCGCATAATCGAGTCTCGTTTCGAGACTGCCAATAGTACCAGAATGCATATTGCCATAAGCCAGACCAATGCCGATCCGGTAATTAAAAAGGTTCTGACGCCCGCGAATTCTGTTTATCTGCGCCAGTCTTGCAAGCATAAGTGAGGAGGCCTTAAAAGCACGCGTCGATGCGTTTTCATTATATTGGTCATTTTCAGAAAAAACAGCCTCTATAGCATCACCAATAAACTTATAAATACGACCGCCATGCTCTGAAATAATTTTAGCCATCTGGGCGAAATGCTCATTTAACAGCTCTGTCACCAGATCTGGCGCATATTCTTCGCACATGCCGGTAAAATTACGAATATCAGAAACCATAGCCACGCCAGAAAATGAATCTGTTGTCGGCGCTCCGTCACTGTTTTTACTTATAGCTTCAATCGCCTGATCAGAAATAAGAGTCGCAAGTTTTTCTCTCTGGCGCAGACCGGTTGTCATTGTTGTAAACTCACGGCAAAGCATACCAAGTTCGTCAGTACTGCCGCTGGTTATCTCAATATTGAGCTGGCCTGCTGCAACCTTATCAAGCGCAGATTTTAAATCAGTTATCGGGTCAAGAATTATTCTGGCAGAAAAATAACTGCAGCCAGAAACGATTATTATCGCCAAAACCAGAATTACCGCCAGAACAAGCAAGCGAAAAAAAGCAGAGCGGTCAAGCGCAAAATGGTTAGTGCCGCCAACTATTATAGTTCTGTCGTATTTTTTTGACGGCATAGCCACCAGAGACATGTTCTCGAAGCGGGCACTGGCATAACTACCCCTGAATGATGACAATTCAGCCAGGCCTTTGGCTTTGTCAACGAATCCGGCTGCGACGTGACGACCGGGATCATTAAGATAAACCAGCCCCTGAGGAGTAATTCTGTAAGCCAGAAAAACGAACTCCGGGTTATTCAGCGCAAAAAAGTCGGTAGACTGTTTAAAGGTTTTGACGTCAAGAGCCTGGTCGTCCCAAACGATAAAAAGGGCGAATCTTTCACAGCCATCAATTGTTATAAAGTCATGCATCTGGGTGGCAGTAGTTTGCCCAACCCGCCGTGTAATAGGAAAAGAGCGCCTCTTGTCGATCTCGTCGGCCAGGTCTCCCCCGGTCATTGATCTGTATGCTTCAACAGAAGTTGTCTGAACTGCCGTTGGCTTAAAAGGCTTTATTACAACTCCCGGAAAGCGACTGTGAATTTTTTTTCTCAGGACAGAAACAATCGGATATTTGAATGTGTCTATAGCCGGGTCTGCCTCTACTCTTGAATGCCCGCCATAATACCTGGCCCCGTTTCCAAGTTCGTCCATTATGGCAAAATTCAACAACGGAAGGGGCTGAGGTCGGTCGCGAAAAAAGCTCAAAACTCTCTCTACCGCTTCCTCGCTATCGGCTCCCTGCTCCAATAGAATTTTCGCCAGACGCTCATCTTTAAAAACCTCTGAAAAAGCAGTTTTATAATCTTCAAGAATCTGTGCCTTTCGCGAATCATATTGCTTTATAGACGACTGAAGAAGAGAAACAGTCTGAAAATGAGTTGCGCGCCGAAACTGTTCAACATAGCCATAGGCAGTAATGACAAGAAGACTGAGCGGCAAAGTGGCAGACAAGAGGTACGTCATTATAAAACGAAGCCTCAAATTTATTGAAGGCCATTGCCCCAGTAAAGCTCCCTTTATGAGAAACAGTAAAATAAAACCAACCGCGAATATATTAACAAGAAACAGCCAGAGAGGACGTGACGGCGGTTTTATTGTCGGCATAAGCAAAACGCTAAGATGCGATTGAGCCTTGCCAAGATATGAAAATACCTGGTAATTACCAAGCTCTGCGGGTGACGGAGTGCCTTTTTCGAGCCATTTTTTCAGCTCACCTTCAGATTGAGAAACATTCTCTTTTATCCAGTTTTTCAAAAGCCTTGATTTGTGCAATGGTGCCTGATAAACAGAGACACCGTGACTTTTAAAAATAGGAACGAAGGCTCCCAGGGCAGATTTTCGTTCACGAAGATCGCGTAAAGCCAGGAGTTTGCCGGCATTTTTTTGAGAATCATCACTTCTGGTGAACAAAAAGAAACCAAATGTTCCCTTGCCGGCAACAGAAAAATAATCCCATAAAAACCGGTGGGGAAAAAATCGGTAAAAAGCGAAAGAGGCCTTTCCGCGCTGCGTTGTCGCCATAACATCAGAACTGGCATCTCCGCCGAGTATGCTTGAAACAATGGTTTCATTCTGTCTGGCCACAGCACCACCGAGACTATCACCGCGGCTTACCCGCACCAGATGTTCAAAAGCCCGGCAAAACATTCTTTTACTCGGTCGATAATCAGTCTGCATACAAACAATATCAGCACCTGAAGCTTTTTCAGGTAATTTAAAAACAAAAAGCTCATGTTCAGGAAATGGCCTGCGAAAAATTTTGAGAGCACGTTGTTTTACAAAATTTTCAAATTGCTTATCGGTAAAATCATTGCCTGCCAGAGACTCAAAATCTCGCGAAAAATCACCAGCAAGTCTGGCAAACTGGTAATCAAATTCTGAACCAGCTGAAAGCGCTTCTACTTCTTGCTGTGCAAGCTCTTTTTGCTCATGGTGTTGCCAATATAGATCAATATCGTTCAAAACCATGTAACCGATGTTTAAGGCAAGCAACGGCAAAAACCATAGAAGAATCGGCAGATAAATTTTGTGATGCCGGCGAACAGAGGTTCCGGGTTCGTTCATTGAGCACTTCCGGTGTCAGAGGGTTTACGCCTGTTGGAAAACAAAAAAAACACATCGATAAACGAAAAAAGATAAACATAAAAAGACACATCAAGCCAGGGATTGTTCTCTATATCAGCGGTCAAAGAGTTCAGGCTATGAATTCTGCCTTTGCTGATATCGATTCCTAACTGCTGCATAACCGGTACCATCTGGTAAGCCCATATTAAAAAACAAAGCATAACCGCCAGAAAAATCAAAGTACCACGAATCTTGCATCCAAGCTTCCATGCGCCCATGCCTGGGCACAAAAGATTATAAAACATTACCCATAGCAAAGCCGGCTGAGGTTTATTCTGCTGTCTCAGAGAGCTCTTGACGAGATCAGACCGGCAAAATGGGCATTTTAATGCTTCAGGCATTATCAGCTCAGCACAAAAAGGGCATTTTACCCTTTCGTGGCATGTTTTCTCTTTGTTTGTCATTAAATAACCAACCTGTTCAAAGCTGCCAACAGTTTACACCAAACCTCACCCATGACAAAATTATTAACGGCGCAGACATATAAAGGCAGCGGGCAGGCAAATCTGCCCGCCCGCCACATCTATATATGATTCCTTCCCTTGATCAGGGCAACAATCAATATTATCAATTCAAGTCGAGATCACCATAAATTTTATAAACATTTCCATCTCTGGCAACCTTCAGTTCTTTACCAGGAAACTCTACCGGGAGTTCTGCCTGAAGAAGTGCTACGACCTCATCTTCGAGAGAATCGACCAGGGCATCCGGGACTCGCTGCAAAGTTGCCAGCTTAACCCTGAAAACATAACCCGGACCAAAGTTTGAAGCAATTCCGACAGAGAAGGAGACTCCCAGATCAAAAAGCCCGTCAGCATCCGAAGTTACGCCTTTTCCGTGTGCGGGGCGATTAGGGCGCAACGGATACATTTCGCCATATTTTTCTTCAAGCTTGCAATCGATGCGGTCAAAAATGCTCTGCAGCTTGTCTTCCCATTTTTCGAGCAACGGGTTCTTCAAAAACACTACCTCCGTAGAATTTTTGCTTTTTCAGCCAAATTTTTCATGCTATATTGCGGGGCTATTTTAACATAAAGAACACAATTACTCCATGTCTATCAATGATCTATTTTTTAGCCTCGGAATTGCCTTTGCCCTCGGTTGTGATGCTTTTGCAGTAGGCCTGGCCGTTGGAACACGCAATCCATGCCGGCGAGCATGCTTCAGGTTGTGGTTTCACTTCGGGCTTTTTCAGTTTCTCATGCCTGTTATTGGCTGGCTCATCGGAAACTCTATCTACGAACACGTCAAAGAAATAGACCACTGGATAGCCTTCACCCTTATGTTCATAATAGCGACAAAAATGTTCAAAGAAAGCCTTGCAACAGAAGAAGAGAGCGAAGGCAGAGAAGACAAAGACCCGACTCGCGGCTGGTCTTTGGTGGGTCTTTCAATTGCCACCAGCATTGATGCCCTCGGAGTTGGCTTTGGTATGGGAATTGCCCGCATGACACTGCTCAAACCAGCAATAATAATAGGAATAACCGCTGGCCTGATGACCCACACCGGAATATCTCTCGGGCGAAGGCTGTCAGCAACCTTCGGAAAGCGCGTTGAAACATTTGGCGCGATAATTCTTTATATAATCGCATTCAGGCTTTTATACATCTGATTAAAAAAGCGCCAGATACAGGTAATGCGCCAGAACACCCGCAAACAAACCACCGAACGTATGAGACACAAGAGCCAGCGGAGTCAGTTCCCTGTAGCGCAAAGCATCCAGCATGGCAGTATGAGTGCTTAAATAACCGCTCCAGCACATTCCCATGGCGGTAAAAACAGCAATCTCATTACCACCGACAACGCCATGAGCAAGAAAAGTGCTGATAAGCGACAGAGCCGCTCCAACTGCCCCAAGGCTGGTAATAGGGAAAGCGATAAGCTCTGGGCTGTTAAAACCAAAAAGAAGGCGAAATGGCGTAGCCAGATAGCTTGCGATCCGGGGCATTATAGGTACACCCTCGTAAGCCAGTCCCTGATAGCCAATATTTGCGTCCAACGGCCCAAAGGTCACAAGCATAACAACAGAACTTATTATGAGAACCCCGGGAATTATTGCCAGACCCAGATCTACGCCCTGCTTGCCCCCGTCTAGAATCGCATTAAGACAGCGCATAAAAACGTTGCCATCTGTCTCAAATGAGACATTTTCTATCATACATGCGTCATCGCCTGCCGCAGCAACACACGCCGAGTCTCCAATTTTCGCCTTAACGAGATACTGCATCAATCTCGTCGAAACAATAGCCCCGCCGATAGCGCCACCAAGACCCACAAAAGCAGCACCCACGAATCCTTTGCCAATCATAAAAGTCATGACAATCAGGCCCATACCGAAAGCTGTACCAAAGTTAGTAAGCGAAACCAGTTCATATTTTTTAAAATAACCGCTGAAGTTGCGATCGTGCGCCAAACTTATAATGGCCGGATTGTCAGAAAAGAAGGTCATAAGACCACCCAGAGCAGCCACTCCGGGAAGGTTGAAAAGAGGTCGCATCAAGGGAGCCAGCAACATTTCAAGCAACCTGATAACACCAAATTCAATCATAAGTTTTCCGAGAGCACCAGTAAGAACTGTTATACCCATAATATAAAACACTGTATTCATCAGCAGATCGTGGGCGGTCTTCATGATGGTGTTGAACATATTGGCAGCACCCATAACAGCTCCGATATAACCAAAAAAACCGCCAAATATAAGTAAAAAGATAAAACCTTCCAATTTGCGCCAGGTAAGCTTTCTTCGCGCCCTGACAAGCTTTCTCTGAAGTGTGTTCATTATGAAACCTTTCTGCGTTTAGTGCTGCGACAATAGTTTTTAATTTGTAAAAACATGATTTCAATTACGTCCTGAGACCCCCGAACGAGAAAGAAAGCTCAAAAAACGACTCTCAAACTCGGCCGGAGCCTTCCAATGAGCGCCAACATGCCCCCCGTCCTTAACAACCCAGGTCTCAGCAAGAGGCAGTCGGGTTTTTAAGGCATTAAAAGCATTAGCATCTGCGCGATGATCATTTGAGTCGTGAATCAAAAAAACAGGTCGGCTACCAACACCAGCAGTCTTTTCTTCTGGTTTGTTAGAAGCATAATCAATACCCGTAACCAAACCTGTTACCCAGAAGGCGATATCAGAGAGAAAAGTATCCGGGAGTCTTAGAGCATGCCATGCATCGCGAGCAGCAATCTTACGCAGGCTTTCAAACCCTGACTCAAGAATGAATGTCCTTATCTCAGGAAGATCACCAGAACCATTCAGCAGAGTTGCAGCACCCATTGAACGACCATAAGCAGCCAAAGGAGTTGAAGCATCAATATATCCAAGCTTTTTTGCTTCAGACAACACCGCTTTTATATCTTTCCATTCGTGGAGGCCAACGGTACAGTATTTTCCGCCGCTTTGCCCGTGAGCACGAAAATCCAGCAGTAGAATATTGTAACCACAGGGTCTGAGGAATCTCACCACATCGTCCATGTGCCTGAGATTCACGCCATGGCCATGGCAAAGAATTACGGTTCCGCATGCGGGAAAACCCCTGTAATACACCGCATAAATTTTAATACCATCCTCTGTAACAGATGAAAATTCTGTATAATCAGCATCTGAAAGCTTGCCGGGTGGAGCCAGCAGGGGACGATTGATCATCAGACTGATCGTATAAATCAGAACCCCTGCCAGGGCGGCACAAAATATTCCTGCAATACAAATAAACCGGCGCAACATTTATTTAAACGCCCCGCATCAATTACGATATAGCTCGGTTAAAGCCAGACACATGGCGAGATTATCATCAATTCCACAAAGCTCGCGAATAGAATGCATGGCCAGCATCGGAATTCCCACATCTACAGACGCAATACTTACGTGTGTTGAAGAGATGGGGCCTATTGTCGAACCACCCCGCATGTCTGAACGGTTGACAAAACGCTGCGTCTTAACGCCTGCTTTATCGCAGACCTGCATAAAAACAGCAGTAGAAGTAGCGTCTGACGTATAGCTCTTATTGGCGCTGAGCTTTATCGCCAGACCACCGTTAACAACAGGCCGGGAAGTCGGATCGGCTTTTCCGCCCATATTTGGATGCACAGCGTGAGCGCCATCAGCCGAAACGATGAATGATCTGGCCAGAGCTCTGAAATAATCGCTGCGACCGCCGCCAGAAGCGATAACAATGCGTTCGAGTATTTCTGCCAGAATTTGCGAATCGGCCCCTTGTCGGGTCGAGCTGCCAACTTCTTCGTGATCGAAGCAAGCCATAACACAGGTCGCGGCAGGTTTTTCAGCAGAACAGAGGGCTTTTATACCGGCAAGTACTGACTGCAGATTATCGATGCGACTGCACGAAATAAACTCGTCATGGGCACCAACGAGGCAGCCCTTCTCGTATTCATAGAGAAACAGGTCAAAATCAAGAATTTCACTCTCATGAATGTTCAGTTCAACAGCAAGCATCTTCTGAAGAAAACCTTTTTCTTCCAGTTTCTGGTTTATCAAACCCAACACAGGCAAAACATCGGTCTGTTTGTTAGGAACATAGCCATTATTGGCATCAGGATTCATGTGAATGGCGATATTTGGAATAATGCACACCGGTCTGTTGATATTCACCAGCCTAACCAACGGGTTGAAAATATCTTTGCTTCTGCACACAACTCGCCCGGCAACAGCCAGAGGCCTGTCAAACCAGGTGCTGAGAATCGGACCGCCATAAACTTCAGTGTTGAGCTTAAGATATCTGTCTTCGGCGACCATTTCTGGAGCAGGCTTGATTCTAAATGAAGGCGAGTCGGTATGTGCTCCGGCGATTCTGAAGCCTGTTTCAGCAACCGCATTACTGCCGGCCACGAAGGCTACCAGGGCCGAATCATTGCGAGCAACATAGTATCTGTTTCCTGGCTTAATCTGCCAGGCATCGGCTTCTTTGAGTTCGCTGAATCTGTGCTTTTCGAGGATGTTTTTAATCGAGTCTACAGCATGAAAAGCACTCGGGCTCGAATAGCAAAAATCAATCAGTTCTCTGGCAAATTCAGCAGCTTTTTTCATTTAAAAAACCTCAACTAAATGTAATTGAACAGAGTTTAGCACATTCTTTCACAAACTGCCCGAATTTTGAAGCACGGCACCACAACAGAGTCGGTCGATTATAAAAATCCAATATTTTGCCGATAGACATAGAAAAACTTTAACAAATAAGGAGCAACAAACATGATCACCGGCAAACTCAATACAAACCTTTTTTCAGGAAACCTCGACACCGGAGTTGTCAGAAATAAAAATCTCGTCGACTATCTCAACAGCGAAAAACAGACAAAGCCAGAAACAGGCGACAGCTTCACACTTACCAGCAGGCCAAGCGAAGGCATGTACAACCTCGAACCAGTCGAGCGTTATCAATACATACTCAAGCAGGCCCAGCAACAACAGACCAAACTCGACTCCACCATAATCGACCCGCAAAAAACCATCGAAGAAGCAAACAAAATAATCAACAACGCCGTTACCCTGCCAAGCAGAGATAACCCCGACACAGCCACTCTTCTTCAGGCCATGCAGCTTAAGCGCATCGCAGAAAGTCGTCTAGACATGGCAGCCTGAAAGATTTGACCAGATAGAGCTTTTGCTGTATAGTCTTCCCTCTAAACCCATTAACTCATCGAAGTCGCGAGGAAGCCATGCAGAAACATAATCAGCAAGAAATCGACCGACGAAGATGCTTTGGCATCATCAGTCACCCTGACGCGGGTAAAACCACCCTGACTGAAAAGCTTCTGCTCTTTGGCGGCGCCATTCAGATGGCAGGCGCAATTAAAGCGCGCAAATCAGACCGACACGCAACCAGTGACTGGATGAAAATCGAACAGGAACGCGGCATTTCGGTTACCACCTCGGTTATGAAATTCGACTATCGTAACTATGAAATCAATCTACTGGATACCCCGGGGCACCAGGACTTCTCAGAAGACACATATCGCGTTCTCACCGCAGTAGACAGTGCATTGATGGTCATAGACAGCGTAAAAGGCGTCGAAACTCAGACAGAAAAACTGATGTCTATCTGTAGAATGCGCAATACGCCAATTATAACCCTCATAAACAAGCTCGACCGTGAAGGTCGCATGCCCCTCGACCTTCTTCAAGAAATAGAAGACAAGCTTCAGATAGAATGCGCCCCACTTTCATGGCCTATCGGCATGGGTAAAAGCTTTAAGGGCGTTTACAACATCTACAAAAAACAGATTGTTCTCTTCAGACCGGGCGAGGCAAGAAGACCTCAGGACGTCGTGACCATAAACGACCTGGCTGATCCAAAGCTGGATGAGATTCTCGGTTTTCAAGCACAGGAACTGCGCGACGACATAGAACTGCTCGATGGTGCGGCCTGCCCCTTCGATATCGAGCATTACCGACGCGGCAACCAGACTCCTGTTTTCTTTGGCAGCGCGCTTAACAATTTCGGGGTACAGGAACTTCTCGATGCTTTCGTAGAACTCTCGCCACCTCCGACGCCACGCACAGCCGAAACTCGCACAGTATCGCCCTACGAACCTGATTTTTCTGGGTTTGCCTTTAAAATACAGGCAAACATGGACCCGGCACACAGGGACAGAATAGCCTTTGTCAGAATCTGTTCAGGCAAATTCACCCGCGGAATGAAGGTTATGCACCATCGTCTCGGCAAAGAAATAACTCTTGCCAACGCCACCATCTTCATGGCCCAGGATCGCCAGAACGTCGAAGAGGCTTACCCGGGCGACATTATAGGCATTCACAATCACGGAACCATAAAAATTGGCGATACTTTTTCCATCAAAGAACCACTCAAATTTACCGGCATACCAAGCTTTGCTCCTGAAATATTCAAAAGAGTAATTCTTAAAAATCCACTCAAAACCAAGCAACTGCAAAAAGGCCTGTTGCAGCTTTCAGAGGAAGGGGCGGTACAGGTTTTTCGCCCATTACTGGGCAACGACTATATTCTGGGTGCAGTAGGTGTTCTGCAATTCGACGTCACTATGTCGAGACTCAAAGAAGAGTATAGCGTTGACGCCATCTACGAGCATGTCGACAGTACAATCGCACGTTGGGTAGATAGTTCTGATGAAAAGAAACTGGAAGAATTTAAAAAACGCTATAAAACAAGTCTGGCCTATGACACATCTGAAGCCCTGACCTTTATGGCCCCAGACAAGTGGAGACTGAACTATATAATTAAAGAATGGCCAGAAATAAAATTCTTTGAAACCCGCGAACACAGCTGATACAACTAGAGACTGCGCATTAGAGTCTTAACAATGGGAAGCATTCTGCCGATATTCATAATAGAGTCTATTTTGAGGAGGCCAGAATGAAACGATCTCAAAGTTCCAAACCCGCCCTTCAGCCAGAATGCAAAAACTGCGCGAGATTCGCAATAATGAAGTCGCCGTGCTGCCCTGACTCATGCGTGTTCAGAGAAAAGAGCACAAAACCAGACTGGGTAATAATTTAAGTTTTCGGGCAAAAAAAAACTGAGACTTTCGCCCCAGAAATAACCTCGAATCGGTCTTTGATAGAGACCGAACAACTCTCTCTATCGCCCTGCCAACCCCTCACTTTGTCCCGGCTGCTGAGTCGACACTAAACCGTACAAAGTCTGTCGTCTCTCTGCTCAAAGTATAACAGATTTTTTTGTTTTTGTGCCACTTGAGTTTTTTTGCAAAACCCCAGAAACCGGTACGGCACACAACACTTAAAATCTGCCAAAAAAGACTATCACGCAACGCACCAAGTTGTGGCCCCAAAGCCGCTATGTACGTTGCCTGTTATTACGCCCGCACACAGTTTATCAGTTCGAGAAAACGCCCTGTACATGAGGCAAGTTGATGAAAACGGAGAGAATCCAGAGCACTGGCGCTATTATCAGCAAAATTGTCGACCCATTCAAAGCCGCTTTTGATAAACAAAGTTAAAAACATGCATTGCAGACGAATATCATGGCGACCAGACAGCGTGTCTTTAAGAAAATCACCGGGCGAACCAGTAGCACCATTAAGAGTTTTAACGATCCACCACCTCACCGGATCAGTCAGCTCACCACTCAATAGAAGTCTTATTCGCTCGCGGGCAGCGGATTCTCGCCCAATCAACTCGCTGACGGCCATGGTATAAGGACGTGGCCGACGTTCTATTTCACCCTCTACGAGCATAAAAAGAAGCTCAAGAGTGGTAGGTTCAAGCTCATTAAAAATCTCAATAATCAGAGAGGTTTGTTCTGGGATTGTTCTAGCACGGGCATAATCAGCTGTCAGACGTTCAAAAATGTCGTTGTCAAACTGCACCGGCACCTCGGCAAAACGCAACATCTCTGAACATTCATGACTGGAATTTTTTAACTCCCTGAAAAACAAAAGTTTATCAGAGAACTCTTGCCTGTCAAAAGCAGGCAATCGCGATAAAATACGCCTGGTAGAACAATCAGAATCAGCTTCTGCAGAGTCAATATAGGTCACAAAAGCGTCCCAGGCTTTCAAATTTTCGGGAAGTGAAACAAGCCGGATGTCGTGGGCTGCAAGCAACCTTTTGAGTCGCCTGTCCTGAAGACCTCTGAGCAGCCTGATAATTTTCTTTATAAGTTCCATCGCCTGCTGATTATATCACATCAATCCGCAGATTCAATGCAGCAGAACTTTTATGGTAACACAGGCCGAAGATCTTCTTTACCTGTCAAAGCAGCAATGGTTTCTGACAACAAGTCTATGATCTGGTCAATATCTTCAAGATCAGCCATTTCTACAGGAGAATGCATATATCTGAGCGGCAACGAAACGAGAGCAACCGGTACGCCATCGCCAGAGAACATTATCTTGTCAGCATCAGTGCTGGTTCTGGCTGGTGTAAGCTCAAGTTGAAATGGCATCTTGAGTTTTATTGCCATTTTTTCCAGCAGCTCATTGATTTTTGGATTTATAGGACTTCCGACCGAAAGAGCCGGACCACCGCCGAGTTTAACCTCAGCACGCTTTTTACTGTCTTCGCCCGGGGTATCCGTATTAAAAGTTACATCACAGGCGATGCCCATATCAGGCTTGATAACAGCAGCCGCACAATGAGCCCCGCGCATATTAGTTTCTTCGCCGGTAGTACTGACAGCATAAACAGCAACCTTCAGCTTCTTCTTACTGAGTCGGCGCAGCACTTCAGCAACTATGAATGAACCGGTTTTGTTATCGAGTCCTTTGCAAACAAGGCGGTTCCCATTAATAACTTCCGGCTCAGCATGGTATAAAATGAAATCGCCAGTTCTGACATATTTTTTGGCTTCTTCAGCTTTTCTGAAACCGCAATCAATAAAGTAATCATCGCATTTTGGCTTAGCCGCATCATTGCCGTTTGTCTTGCGGGTAAACCCAATTACTCCTTTTACACAGCCACCATATCCAAGAACTTCTACTCTCAGACCTGCCAAAAGAAGCGGATTTATACCACCGGCCTGGGTGAAATAAATAAAACCGTTATCATCGATTCCGGTTACAATCAGAGCTATTTCATCGGCATGACCGGCAAGAAGAACTTTAAATGGAGCAGCCCGATTAAGTACACCAATGGCATTTCCAGAATGATCTGTATCGACAGCGGCAAAACCTTTCACATAATCAAGCCACAGACGCTGAAAATTAGCTTCAGCACCTGAAGGAGAATGGGTTCTGAGAAGATTCATCAAAAATTCT
>SABV01000341.1 GCA_009928855.1 Erysipelotrichia bacterium
GAATACAATGGTTTTTATATAACGGTCATTCAATTTCAAAAATTCCGTAATCCGTTTGGCGACTTCGATAGTGCGCTCATCAATCACCAAGTTTCTGTCGAAGTCTTTCGTATTGTATTCCCTATCCACTACCTCTTCTCCATTAACATCGCGTTTTCCTTTTTCGGGTCTATAGCCTTCCAGGTCGACGTTCAAACCGACCCGGAGCACTTTGTATGGAGCCAGAAAGCCGTCCGCAATTCCTTGCTTCAGACTGTATGTGTATATCGGTTCGCCAAAATAATCGATGTTAGAGACATCTCTGGTTTCTTTGGGTGTTGCGGTAAGGCCGATCTGAGTGGCCGGTGAAAAATATTCGAGAATCTGACGCCAATTCGAATCTTCGGCAGCGCTGCCGCGATGACATTCATCGACAACGATCAGATCAAAAAATTCAGGGCTGAACTGCTTGTAAATGTTCTGTTCTTCTTCGGTGCCGGTAACAGCCTGATAAAGTGCCAGATAGATTTCATAAGACTTGTCGGCATGGCGATTTTTTATCTTGGTCATTGCCGACCCGAACGGTTTGAAATCGTTGGTCATAGTCTGGTCAACGAGAATATTGCGGTCGGCGAGAAAGAGAATTCGCTTTTTGGTCTTGGATTTCCAGAGCCGCCAGATAATCTGAAAGGCGGTGAAAGTTTTGCCAGTGCCAGTTGCCATGACCAGCAGAATGCGATTCTGACCATTGGCTATTGCCTCAATGGTTTTATTTATGGCAAGGAGCTGATAGTAGCGTGGGGTCTTGTTGCTGCCGTCGCTGTAGTAATCCTGGGTTATCAGCGCTTCCTGGCTTTGTGTCAGGTTTTTGTTGCCGGTCAGCATTTTCCAGAGTTCATCAGGCGATGGAAACTCATCAAGACTGATTTCTTTTTCGATTTTTCCGGCAGTTACGAGTGCGTTATGGAACAAAAAGCCATCACCGTTAGAACTGAAAACAAACGGAACCTGCATCATTTCTGCATAGCCCAGCGCCTGCTGCATGCCGTCGCCAACGGTGTGATTATTGTCTTTGGCTTCTACTATGGCGATTGGCATGTTGGGCTTATAAAAGAGAACATAATCAGCTCTTTTGTTTTTTGCCCGGCTGTGCATCTTGCCCCGTACAATGATGCGGCCATTGGTAATGTTGAATTCTTCGCGGATCTGGGTGTTTATATCCCAGCCTGCTTTTTCAAATGCCGGTGTGATGAATTTGGTGCAGATATCGCGCTCTGAAAACTGTTTCTTGTTCATTCTGCGATTTATTCCTCTCAGGAATCAGATCTTTAATTTAGCAGCGTAATACTTTTGAAACTTGCTACAGCACTGTTTTTCAGAATAAAACAATTGTCCGGACTGTGCAAGTGATATTGCATGGTTTGAATACAGATGAGTTATACCTGATAGAAATCCGGCCGAGGAAATAGCTCAACATGGCTCCCCGGCACCGATCGAATCCTCGTGAAAACGGGGATTCTTTCATTTTAGCTGAGTTTCAGCGGTTCTTGCGGTGAAAAATGCAGCAGTGATCACAACTCAGCCTCCCTCCGACACACCCACATTCCCATAAGCTCTTTCTTGTTTTCTGGCCTTCGAAGCCAATAAATTCCTAATTGCAACTAGCCACAATTTCACCGGTTTTTTCATCCAGCCGGCCTATTAATTTTCGCTTTGCCCGAGACTGTTGCTTTTCTTTGTCCCAATAAGAGAGAGATTCGTAAACACAGGTAATTCCAGAACGTTTGTCTTTTTGATGAACAGCTGGCACGATCTTCACCTCTTTACGCTTAACAAGCGTAACATAACGACGGGGAAGGCAATAAGAAAACAAACTTAAGTGCAGATTAATTCATGGATTTAACGATTTTACTAGAACTTAATCGTTAGGCGTTAGCGGGAATGCAGGTGATAATGGTTGAAACGCCATCGAGATCTTATTTTTTTAGCATGCTGCTGATTTTATGAGCTTTCATCTCAATGGCATAATCAAGGGCGGTCTTACCCATGTTGTCTTTGAGGTCCCTGTCTGCTCCGGCAAGAAGAAGCATTTCCAACACTTCTTCATTTTTATTTGCAACTGCATACATCATGGCTGTTTTGCCCTTTTTGTCCTGTAAATTGTTCTTTATGTCGTTCATAGACACCAGCATTGATACCCAGAAATTGCAATCACGAGAAATCAGGTGCATTACCGCGGTTTGTCCATTATTCGGATTCTGAAAGTTTATGTTCAGGCCACTTTTTTTGAGCAGCGCTAAAAATTCTATGCGGCTTTTTAATTCATTTAAATCTTTTACCTGGCGCTGATATTCAATAAAAAATGACAGCAGAGATTCACCAAATTTATCAACATAGTTAACGCTGGTTCCCTTTTCGATGAAGTATTCCGCCAGTTCAAATTTATTATACTGAACACAGGTCGCCAGAACATTGCGTCCGAATTGATCGGCAACATTTACATCTGCCCCCAGTTCTACAAACTCTCTAACCTGGTCTTCATTGTAAGATGAAATCACTGACATCAGCGGTACAGTGTTGTTTTTAGGGTTTTTGTTGTTTAAACTGATGCCGTTGCCAGCCAGCATCTTTATTGCCTCCATATTTTTCGCATCAATCATGGCATGCATCAAGGCTTCAGAATCAAGTTCCGTTCCACGGCTGAATAAAATCTCTATGATTTCTTTATTCTTTGTGTGCTGCAAAGAATCAAAAATAGTATGCACCATATTGTTATTAGAATTTGAAATTACAATGGAAGGCTTGGCTCCAGCTTCCAGCAGGAATTTGACCAGGTCTGGCCTGTTTAACCAAACAGCTTTGAACAACGGCGTATTCACATCTTCGATAAAATCCACATCTTCACCAAAATCTATCAAACGTTTTAAAATTTCGATGGTCTGTTCCGAAGGCAGCCTGGCATCATCTAACGATGACATTGCCTTTATCAGGAGTGATTTGTTTTTATCGGCAAGTTTGGCTCTGTCTGGCTTGTGATCAAGTATTTCCTTGATAATACCAGGATTGGGCTGCCAGCCAAGAGATTCTTCAAGAGGGGTTTTAAACCCGGATTTAACAGCATTAACATCGGCTCCAAGAAGAAAATGCAGCTTAACCGCTGCCAGACTTCCGCTTTTGACAGCGCTGGGCCAGCTGGCTATCGCGGCAATCTCTTTTCCATAAGCGATAACAGCAAAAACCATGGCAAGAACTAACAGCATCAGAGCTTGAATTTTTTCCCTACTCATCAGTTGCTCCTTAAGATGTTTGCATCGGTATGTATCTCCGAAGACTATCACATTTTGGAAATATTCTGCTCTGTTTTTACCAAGTTCAGGTCTGGGTTAAGCTGTGCGATTGTTATATCTGCAAAAAACACAACCGATCACAATTCTGCTCGCGCCACACAGTTGATTTGTTTCAGTAGATAAAGTACAATAATTACAGGTTAATTTTCGCTCACTACTTTTTTTACAACAACAAAACCGGCAATAACCATGTACATCATTAAGGGCGCGCGCAGAATATGGCGTAGCGATTTTCATGCCTCGCGAACGCGGGGTTGTCTTGTCTTCGAAGCTTAGAATACAAGGCAACCGCTCCCTTTTTTAAGAACTCTCTGCACCATAACAAAAAACGCACGGTATTTATA
>SABV01000342.1 GCA_009928855.1 Erysipelotrichia bacterium
GGGTTGCGCATTGCCAGAGTAAGCTCTGATTCTAATTTTGATGAGATTCATCTGCTGGTAAGGGCCGAAGCGGTAGAAACTGCAATAGATATTGTCTCTGGCGAGACCTTAAATGCAGAAGATAAAAACCAGAAAATTACCGAGTTCTGGTCTTTCATCAGAAGACCCTCTGCTAAAACCATTTCAAAGCCAGGCCTGATGGAAGGAAGCTGTCCGAACTGTGGTGCGCTGATCTCTATTGGTCAGGCCACTGTGTGCTCGGTCTGTCATTCTTTTTTGAGATCAGGGTATTATGATTGGGTTTTATCTAAAATAACCCAGGCGTGTGAATGGGAATACGCTAACCCTCGCCTGGTGCCGGGCTGGAATGACATTGCCGCAGCCGATGCAAATTTTTCTATTCATCAGATTGAAGACAGATCAGCGGTTATTTTCTGGGTGCTCAGACTGGTTGAGCGCAAAAGAATAATGGAGCCGTTGTTGCGCTTTGCTACGGCTAAATGCTGCGAAAACTTCAGGTTTGCCATGAAAGGCTTAAAAAACTACACTTACATGGAAAACGTCTCATTTGCTTCTGCTACCTTGAGAGCCATTTCTATCACCAGACAATGTGAGCGTATCTATGTTCTGATTGTCTGGAGCGGAATTCCGGTTACTTGCACTCCTGAGGGGCGCTTGCCTCAAATTCACCGAATCAGCAAGCCGAAACGCGATGTGTTTGTGTTTGTGCGTAAAGCCGGGCAGAAGACCAGTCAGAATAATACTCTTACCAGTGCTCATTGCCCGCAGTGCGGTGGACCACTGACTTCTAATTATGCTGTTAACTGCAAATACTGTAATACGGTGCTTAATGATGGCTCTGAATGGATTCTTGAAAAAGTCATTTCAGAAAAAAGCCAGGAGTATATCGATCTGGTGAGCCAAAAACAACAGCTGATGAAGAAGGTCGTAGAAGAAGTGAATAAGGAACGCGAAGACACCAGAAATATCCGCTCCGGAAGAGACCTCGTTTCTATGTCTGCACAGATGCTGCTGGCTGATGGCAAAATTGATGATGCCGAAATGGCGATGCTTAAAAAATTTGCAGCCAGATTTGAAATGCCTGATGACGCTGTCGAAGGCATTATTGCAGCGATAAAAGAAGACGATTTTTACATTCCGCAGCCAGAAGATCATAAAGAGGCTGCCAGTCTTCTTGAGGCCGCTGTCTGCATGGCTATAGCCGATGGCGAGATTGCCCCTGAAGAACAAAAATACCTTGACTCTCTCTTAGAAAAATTTGGCTATGCCAAGGCTGATTTAATGATGCTTGTCAAAAAGGCAGAACGCCTGCTCCGTGAAGATAAACGGCAAGAGGAAATAAAACAACGAAAGCTTAAACAACCCTCACAATGATTTTCTCTGCAAAAGTGAAAAATGTAGCAGTGCTGATTTTTGTTGCGATTACTGCTTAAAATTTGCCTACTCTTTGAAGATTTATTTTATTTGAACCTGCAATAATTGGTAAAAACCTCTACGACAGCATATTGGGCCATATCACAAAAAAATCTTGATTACTTTGTCGTGGCTGGCATGAATTTTGCTAAAGGTTAATTTGCTTGTCGGCATGTAAAAAATATTATGCCGGCAGAACGATCAGGCATCCCGGTCTACACGAAAATGATGCCAATTAACAATCATGGTAAGAGGTAAGCTGTATGAAACGAAATTTTTCAAAAGTCCTTTGTATGTTACTGGTCTGTTCATTTATTTTTTCTTTTTTGCCCCAGGCTATGGCCGGCAACTATAACCACAATAGTCTGGTAAACGGCATTTATTCTGATCTCAGCACTGCGTGCAATATCGTCAGCTGCGGTAGAGTATACTACGAAATACAGAATGCCCGTCCATACCTCAAACACGCCCAGAGATTGCTTAAAAAAAATGGCGTTTTACGCTGTTTCAGCAACAAACTTGACCGTGAGATTGACGACGCCAAAATGGAAATTCTCTGGAACAACCGCCAGAACGCCATCAATCACATTAATCTTGCTATGAGAATTGTTGAAAGCGCTAATACTAACGAATGTTCTCGTAGCTCCCAGAATACAAGAACTTCTTACCGACGTTCAGCGACTGGCGCCTTGATTGCCGCTCCTGTTGCTGTTGGTCTTGGCACAATACTTGTCAGATTTTTTCGTGGTTTCAATTGGGGTCAGGTAAGCGGCACTTCAACAAGAATTGGCCGCCCGAATCTGCCAGGTTCAATAGTGCCGGTGCCCTGAGGGTGAATCATATTTGACCAAAAAAGAACTGCTATCCCGATTTTCGGAATAGCAGTTTTTTTTATTTGGCTTGCGAGAAGGTCAGTTCTGAACTTCTTGTTGATCTTCTGCTGTTGCTTCTTCTGAGGCTGAGCCGGTCACGCGTTTGCGCAGGGTCGGAAACAGTATGACATCACGAATCGAAGCCGAGTTGGTCAGCAGCATTACGATGCGGTCAATGCCCAGACCGAGCCCGCCTGCCGGCGGCATGCCGTATCTGAGGGCGTTTACGTAGTCAGCATCCATCTGATGGGCTTCGTCATCGCCTGCGTCGCGCTGTGAAAGCTGGTTTTCAAACCTTTTCAGCTGATCTTCAGGGTCGTTCAGTTCTGAGAAAGCGTTGCCTATTTCGCGGCCATAGATAAACAGTTCAAAACGATCGACCATGGCGGGGTCATTTTTGTTACCCTTGGCCAGCGGCGAAGTTTCTTTTGGGTAGTCCATTACAAAGGTCGGGTCCATCAGGGTTGCTTCTACGCGTTCTTCGAATATTTTAACTATGATCTTGGCTGCGCTGTCGCCGGGTTCAATTTCGACGTGCAATTTTTTGGCCTGTTCGGCAGCTAGTTCGCGTGAACAACCGTAAGAGAGTTCTTTACATCCTGACATTTCTCGAACGAGTTCGAGCATGCTTATGCGCTTCCATGGCCTGGCGAAGTTGAGTTCTTTTTCTTGATAAACAACATTCATGTCAGGAAAAAACTTGCTGGCAGCGTGGCAGATAACTTCTTCTGAGAGATCCATCATCGATTCCATGTCACCGTAAGCCTGGTAAACTTCCATCATTGTGAATTCAGGGTTGTGTTTGATCGAAATGCCTTCGTTTCTGAAATTGCGGTTTATTTCAAACACTCTTTCAAAACCACCGACCAGCAGACGTTTAAGATACAGTTCAGGTGCAATGCGCAGATACAGCTCCATGTCGAGAGCGTTGTGGTGCGTAACAAACGGTCGGGCGGCAGCGCCACCGGCAACCGGGTGCATCATAGGGGTTTCGACTTCGAGAAAGCCTTTGCCGGCCATGTATTCACGCAGGCTTTGTACTATCTGGCTGCGTTTGATAAAGGTTTCTCGCACTTCAGGGTTCGACATCAGATCGACGTAGCGTTGCCGATAGCGCATTTCTACGTCAGTGAGACCATGAAATTTTTCGGGTGGTGGCGTAATCGATTTTGAAAGTATGATGATCTGTTCGGCTCTGATCGAAACTTCGCCGGTGCGGGTTCTGAAGGCCGGGCCTTCTACGCCGATTATATCGCCGGCGTAGAGACGTTTGAGCAGAGCGAAAGTTTCGTCTCCGACTGCGTCTTTGCGAATGTATATCTGAATTTTTCCGGCCTGGTCAGTGATGTGGACAAATGC
>SABV01000343.1 GCA_009928855.1 Erysipelotrichia bacterium
TGATTTTGAAAAAATTCCTAAACCTGTTAAAATAGACTTTACAAAAAATATAAAAGATAAAAGGATCTTCGTAAATATGCTACAAATAGCCCTCTCTGAGCCGCAAAAACAGTATGCATAAAGTAAGCGCCAGAATAAAATTGCTGGCAATAATCTTTTTTATAATTATCGCGCCGGCTTTATATCTGGCCGCGGCTGATGGCGAAAATAGAACAGTCGTAATACTGCATTCTTATCATCAGGGTTTTAAATGGACAGATGATATTGCTGCCGGCATAAGTGAAGTGTTACAGACATACCCGGCCAAAATAGAAGTAATTCATGAATACATGGACAGCAAACGCCGCTGGGATAGCGTTTATCAGAACCATCTCAAAAATTTATATGCATATAAATACCAGAATATGAAAATAGACGCAGTTATTGTCTCTGACAATATTGCTTTTGACTACACGCGAGAATTTGGCAAAGATGTTTTTCCGGGCACACCGGTTTTTTTCTGCGGCGTCAATTATCTTGAGGCACAGAGCGTTAAAGATTTTCCGCTATACACGGGCATCAGTGAAATGGTCGACATTGAAAAGAACATTTCACTGATACTGAAACTACACCCAACGACCCGCCAGATCGCATTTATTGTCGACAGTACTGAAACAGGCCTCATTATAGCTTCTTTTCTCAACAGGCAGCGCCAGAAATACGGCAATCGCCTCGAAATCAGACAACTTACCGACCTGACTTTTGGCGAACTGCAAAGTGAAGTTAGCCGACTGCCAGATGACACTGTCATTCTTCTAAGTATCTTTTTCAGAGATCGCGCCGGGAAATTCATGGAGTTTGACGAGTCAGCCAAACAAATAGTGAAGGCAAGCAAAGTGCCCGTTTACGCCCTATGGGACTTCAGCCTCGGCTACGGCACCGTTGGAGGCTACCTCACCAGTGGGCGCGAACAAGGCACCAGCGTAGCCCGAAAAGTACTTCAGTATTTTTCCGGAACTCCGGTTACACAAATTCCGGTGCGTTACGAAGAGGTCACCATACCAAAATTCGACTGGTCGGTCATACAAAAATACAGAATAAATGCAGAAGCACTACCTTCTGATGCCGTAATAAACAATAGACCCGCAAATATTTTTGAGCAGTATCGAGAACTGGTTGTTGGCGGCTTTGCCCTCATAATAAGCATGTTCTGGCTAAACCTTATTCTATCTTATCTTGTAAGGAAGCGTACCAGTGATTTGCATGCAGCCAAAGAACGTGCTGAAACAGCGAACAAATCCAAGTCGCAATTTCTCGCCAATATGAGCCACGAGCTGCGAACACCACTCAACGGAGTTATCGGCTTTACCGAACTGCTCATGTCAACACGGTTAAACCAGTTACAGCTGCAATATGCGTTACACGCAAACACTTCGGCGCACGCGCTACTGGGAATTATCAACAACATTCTTGATTTTTCCAAAATTGAAGCCGGCAGACTTGAACTGGAAATAGCTAAAACAGACCTGATCAAACTCCTTGAGCAAAGCATGTCGGTGGTAAAATACATGGCCGAAAAAAAAGGTCTTGAACTCTTGCTCAAAATTCCTCCTCAAATGCCGCGTTTCGCCTTCGTTGACCCGGTGCGACTGGGGCAAGTTATTATAAACCTGCTGGGTAACGCTGTTAAATTCACAGAAAAAGGCGAAGTTGAACTCAGCGTCGAGTTTGTGCAGACAGATTCGCAAAACGGCCAATACACTTTTGCAATAAGAGACACCGGCATTGGTATTTCCCCTGCTGACAAAAACAATATCTTTAAAGAGTTTTCTCAGGCAGACAACTCGGCAACCCGTCATTTTGGCGGCACCGGGTTAGGGCTCAGTATTTCTAAAATACTTGTGGAAAAAATGAATGGAACACTGGACATGGAGTCTGACCCTGGCTGTGGCAGTAAATTCTATTTTTCTATCAGCTGTGTTTTTAACCACGGCAAAGAAACCAGCCTTGAAAAATTAAAAGAAATCAAACGCATACTCATTGTTGATGACAACGAAAATAACAGAGTGATTCTGCAACGCAGCATTGAAAACTGGAACATTAGCACAGAACTTGCTTCAAGCGGACGGGAAGCCATTGAAAAACTCGCCGGGGACAACTGTTTCGATGCCATAATTATGGACTACATGATGCCAGAACTTAATGGAATCGAAACCATAAGACTTATGCGCAACCAGCTCAATCTTACCCCCGATAAACAACCAATAATTATTTTATACAGCTCTTGCGATGACGTCAGCCTGCACAATGACTGCCAGCAATTGGGCGTTTTTTTTAAGTTGCTAAAACCTGTCACAACAGAAGAGTTGTTTACCTGCCTGTGCAGTCTTCACCACCATAATGGCGCGATTCCGCCCATAGCGAAGAATTATCTGGCAGAGCCTTTTGCAACAATAAAAACTCTTAAACCTGTAATCATGATTGCAGAAGATGTCACAATGAACCTTCTGCTAATCAGTGAACTTTTCAAAAAACTGATACCGGCCGCCACAATTATCGAAGCATACGATGGTTGCGAGGCGGTCAATAAATTTTCAGAAAACAAGCCGGACATAATATTTATGGATATTCAGATGCCAAACCTTGACGGATACGATGCCTCAAGACAAATTAGAAAATTAGAAGCAACCTCCAAAAGCCATGTTCCCATAATTGCTTTAACAGCCAGCGCTATAAAAGGCGAGCATGAAAAATGCATTGCTGCCGGCATGAGTGATTTTATAACCAAACCGATCGATCCTCATAAAATCGCCGAACTTCTAAAAAAACATCTGAAACAAAACAATTCTGACTAGACTTATTTATGGTAGAATCTGGTTTCGACACAATTTAAGAGGCTGTTTCAATGTACCAAAGCAAATTTTTGATCAATCGACAGAAAATATTCAATCCGTGCGATATCCGCGCAGCGTTGTCCAGTTATTTTGCGCACCTTTCGCAACATCAACGCGACTCTTTTTTTTACCGCCTGGAATGGTATAAAATAGGGGTGGTTATACCGCTAATCGTTTATTCAAAAGGCCGACCAGAGATGAAAATAATGCCGGAATGCCAGCTGCTCGAAACTGGCAGGCTTTCGGAGCTTCCGGCAGATACAAAAACCCTCGGATTCTCTATTTTTGCCGTACCGCCTTTTTTGTCTGCCACAGCAAGTAGTATTGATGAAAAACAGGTAACAGAATGGCTGCAAAACGAACTCTCTGGCGCAGCAGTTATCTGCGACAGCACTTTTGGCCCGAATAACTGTATTTATTTCGAAAAAGATGGCAATGAATGTCAGCAACAAACTGTTACGATCAAGGGCAATATTACAATAACTGATCTGCGACAACTCGAAGCAATACGTTGCACCCCACTAGGGCAAGCAGTAGAGCTGGGTTGTGGATTATTGCATCTTCAAGAGAATTAAAAAAAAGCCCCGCAGATTTTCAGATCAGCGGGGGCTTTTTTTAATTCTTGTCTGTAGAGATTGCAGGCGATGCAACAGTATCTGGCAACGCCGAAGGGGTAGATGCCGCAAGTGGCGGTGCTGTTGCTTTTACCGCAAGTTTTTCACTTGATGAAGCTGATACCGTTGCAGGCTCTTCTGGTGTAACTACCTGAGCCGCTTCAGCCAG
>SABV01000344.1 GCA_009928855.1 Erysipelotrichia bacterium
GCATGAGCTTAAAAAGTGTTTTACCCGTGCTCTTAGAAAGCTTTGCGTCTTTGAGCTGGTATAACACTTGAATATTGCCTTCGCTGTCTGCAAAAAAAAGCGAGGGTGATGATTCCCCTATTTCAGGAAGTATGAAGTCTGTACCTTCTCTGATCATGCGTAAAATTTGATTCTGAGAATTCAAAACTTTTGACTGCATGTTAAGATCAGACGTTGCCCTTTGCTGATTCGAGTTAGAATCGCTGAACATGCGAAATACCATCGTCGAAAACAGCGCTGCCAGACCAACTGCAACGGCGACTTCGACCAGACTGAATGCCCGGCAACCTTTGCAGTCCCGAAAACGTCTCTTTGTATTGTCAGCTTTAATATTCATATTGGTCACGCATGTGTAACAGTGAACAGATCATTGTTGTCAGCTTGGGTCCTCGCTTAGAACAAATTCTACCCTGCGGTTTTTGGCTTGCCCCTCCAGGGTGTCGTTGCTGGCGATTGGTTGCGTTCGACCAAAGCCTTTTACTGTCATGCGATCTGCTTCAATTCCGGCATTTTGCAGATAATCGGCCACATTTTGCGCACGTGCTATTGAAAAAATCATATTGCCTTCAGCCGTGCCGACAACTCCGGTTGTGTGCCCGCGCAATTCAATTTTACAGTCTGGTTTAGATTGTAAAAGCTCTGCCAGCGTGTCTAAAAGCAGCATCTGTTCGGCATTTAATTCTGCGATATCACCTTCGAAGTGCAGGTCTTTTATCACATAAGTTGCCTCAGAATCTATGTCGGCGACAAGTTGAGCCAGATCTTTCAATGCCAGGTCGGCAAGGGGAAGATCGATTACAGTGCCTGCGGGCCGTACCTGTTCGGCGTGATTTACATTGTCTGCATTTATGCCCACTTTTTTAAGAGCTTCTTTTATCGTGGGCGTTGGCTTGAGGGTTTCGGCAATTTCAATAACTTTGGGTCGGTTTTCTTCGCGTTGCTCAAGTTTTTTATCTACAAGTTCGTCAAGTTCGTCGGGGTTCGCGGGTATTGTCGCAGAATTCTGAAAATCCTCAAAAAAGATCGGAACAAACAGACTGGTGAAATCAAGCAGGTTTGGGTTGTATTTTAATCGCCAGTAGAAGAGGTGCTTTTTATTTTTGTAGGCCACCCTTACTTTTGTATTGAAAACATACTCGAGTGTGTCGTGATTCTCAACCCGCAGATCGTATCTGCCGCCAAAAAGGTCGGCACTTTTGTCTTTGGGGCCGGTTTTAAAAGACCGGTTGCTCCATTGTCTGGATTGTATATCGGCAAGAACCTCAACAAGAGCAGAATATGCAATGTTAAATGCAGACTGGTAATTATTTAAATGCTGGTATTTTAGCCTGTTTGAAGATTGAAACTGGGTGATGGTAACTATAAACAGACCGACCGCAAGGGTCGCAAAAAGAATCAAAGGAAAAACATAACCGCTTTTTTTTGCCAAAGCCGCATTGTCATGTTTTAAAGTCTGTTGAGTAGTTCCTTTGCTGGTGTTGAGTTTCAAAATACTATACATATTTCTCGTCCCATGCATGAATTATAACTTGAATTGTGTTTGCAGACAATAAAATTGGTTTTTACGGCATGTAGAGCTGGTTTTTATTGCCAGAAGCCTGTGGTGAAAAATATGTTTTGTATTCAATAAAAAAATACCGCGCAGCATACTGTTGATGCTGCGCGGTATTTTTAAAAATTATTGTTAGTAATTGCCGTCGTATGAATCGCCGCGGGTTCCGCCAGGCAGATCTGGCAGGGCTGGCAGCAGAGCCGGTATAGAGGGGTTGCCCGGCTGATAACTTTCGCCGGCACTCAAAGAGTTGATATGCTCAACCAGTTTTTGTCTGATATCTGCGGCTCGTAACTCTGAACCCGGGTGCAGGCCTTTGGCACGCGCCCGATAAAGGAGTTCGTTCATGCTGTTCTGAATGCTTTCGGATGGCTGAAACGTTTTTTCGACAGCACTCTGAGGTCCGGTTGGAACCAGTTGCAGTGGGGTCGGAGACGACGGCAGGAGCGAGTCTGGCGACATCGGAACCGGGCTTACCATTCCAACCGGTGGTTGCTCTGGTGGTGCTAGCATGGCCAGTTTTTTGCGGTGTTCTGCCATGGCGAGTTCCCATGTGTAAACATCTGGTTCATATATCTGAGGTGCGTTATGAACCTTGCAGCCTCTTACAAAGGTTTTTTTATCGCGGTTAAAGACTTCGCGGCCTGTTTTGCCGTAAAGACCGTTTCTTATCATATTTTCTGAAAAGTCCAGTTGCTCGAACTGCTGGCGCTGAGTTCCCTCAAGCACTGCTTCGGCAGGTTGCCCGAGCCATATGCCGAGTAGCATCGCGAAGCTTATTCCCTTGACGATATTATTGAATCTTAAAGCCATATAGCCCTCCGATAAAGACAGACTGATTTTATAAGAAAAGAATCTGTTTAAAGCGCTATGCTTTGTCAAGGAAATAAAAAAAACGCCCTCGTTAGTTGAGAGCGTTTTTTTAAAGAGGCTTACTTCAGCCGGTATCAGTTGAATTTAACGTCGATTGTTCTGGGTTTGAGGGCATCAGCGCGAGGCAGGTAGATTGACAGAACGCCATTCTTGAGCTCGGCATTGATCTTTTCCTGATTGACGGTTTCGCTGAGTTCGAACTGTCTGAAGTAGTTTGAAGGTTCAAATTCACGTATCAGATAGCTGGTCTCATCTTTTGCATTGATATGGCCTTCGATAGTGAGAATATCTTTTTCGACTGCGAGCTTAAGACCGTCTTTTTCGACGCCGGGCAGGTCGACGAGTACATAAAGACCGTTTTCTTCTTCGTATATATCGGTAAGCGGCGTTATATAAGCCTCTGGATTGCGGGTAATTTCGCGTTTAACAATCTGAGAATCATTATTCTGGTTTGCATTTGCAGGAATGGTTTTTTCGGCCATGGTAATATCTCCTTTCGTTCTTATCGGTTAGTCAAGTTTGATTTCGATCTGGCGGGGTTTGGCTTCTTCGGCCTTGGGCAGAGTAATTTTTAGAATACCGTTAGTATATTCTGCCTGAACCCGGTCTGGTTCAATCGGTGTCGGAAGCTCGATAGTGCGGGTAAATTTGCCGGCAGAGCGCTCGTTGCGATGAAACTTTTCGATGGCAACTTTGCTTTTTGCTTTTTCGCCGCTGATAGTAAGTTTGTCGCGAACGGCGCTGACTTTAAGCGTAGTTGTGTCAAGACCGGGCGCCAGAGCCTCGACGACGATATTCTGGTCATCAGATGAAATGTTCATCATTGGAAAGTGTCTTGCAGAAACACCGGGCAGAAAAGCCATGCGCGGCCAGCTGCCGAACGAGTTAACCCTGGCAAGCTCTCCAAGCTGAGATTGCAACTGATCCATTTCTTTCAATAAATTCCACACTGACATATTTCATCCTCCTGTTTGGTGATGTAAATTAAATTCGTTTACGCAAAAATATAAAGCAAGAGGCGTGCCAACTTTTAAAATTGGCTTCAGGAAAGGGCTTTTGCCGATCATGTGGCATGAGCATGGTGTTGCGTGCAACGTTGCTGTTGCGTCGCATGCGGCGTCGCAGCTATTCCAGAAAAAGCTCCGGGGCTCTCACATTTTCGCCTATCGCGCGACTTTCCATGCTGAAAA
>SABV01000345.1 GCA_009928855.1 Erysipelotrichia bacterium
TGATGCTGCCATTGGCAGCGATGCCATAACTGCGCTGTTCACGCTGGTAAGCCAGTTCTGCATGAATCTCGTGGTTGCTGCCGAGATTCTTGCTGAAATCGGCGCCGACCTTGTGGTTGCCAGCATTACCGGCCATCAGATAAAAATCGATATCAGTGTCGCCAAGCAGCATATAATACTGCGAAATAAAATTCAGGCTGTCATTTTCGGTAAAATCGTCGTTCAAATTTTCGGTAACTGGCAGCAGCGCCATGGTCAGAGTTGTATTCGACAAATAACCCGA
Source organism: Erysipelotrichia bacterium (assembly GCA_009928855.1). Lineage (GTDB taxonomy): Bacteria > Muiribacteriota > Ozemobacteria > Ozemobacterales > Ozemobacteraceae > Rifleibacterium. Next base: position 284 of record SABV01000345.1, read on the forward strand.
CAGATTGCGGGTAAACTGCGTAAACAGCATACTATAGCCAGCGAGCGCCAGATCAATATCGTTGAGGTCTTTCTGGCGACCACCAAAGTTAACCGGGTTCCAAGCGTAGCCTTTGCCCCACTTAAAGGTTTTTTTGCCGATGCCGGCCTGCAGGCTGGTATTGATGTCGAAACGCAGCCAGGCTTCATTCAACAACTGCGTATCGCGCGTCTGGTCGAAAAAACGATTGACTGTAAGCAGTCCGTCAAAGAGCAGAGTCGAGTTGTCGCCAGCTTTGTAGCTACCAGAGGTTGCGGCCAATATGCTCGAATTGCTCTGATGACGCCGGGGGTTTTCAGCCGCCAAGGTCAGGCGATACTGCCGGCTGTCTTTTTCGAGAAAGGTGGAGCCCGGGCGCAGATCGAGCCGGTAATTGATTTCGAGCCGTTTTGGCGCAAAGGTTTCGACGTCAAAAGAATAATCATCAGCCGAAGCGCCGGCAGCAGACAGAATCAGCCACAAAGTCAGCAAAAACGCATGATAACGCTTCACCGCAGCTCCTGATATTTTGCCATGTTGCTGATGTTAAAAAGCGATTCTTCGAGCTGAACCCGCTTCATCTGAGAATAGATCATGATCGACTTGGCGCCCTTATACAGCGGACTGTCGGTTTCAACCACTGATGGCCGCTTAAAGCCTTCTTCAAATTCGACAATATTCTTAAAATGCAACGATTTGACCATCATGCCGCTTGACGTGTAGCAGTCAATGCGCTCAGGCGTAAAAGTCTGCATATCAGCAGTCACAACCAGCTTTTCATAAGCAACCGAACCGGTCTTGGCCTTGAGCTCGAGCCGATATTTGCCATCTTCCAGTTTGATATCGACGCAGTCGTACTCGTCAGAGTAATCGAGACCCATGATGTCAGAATTATTAAAAAGCCCGCCGGTAACCGACTGCAGACTGGTAATGCGCACCGGCTTCTTGACGTTTGGGATGTATAGCCACATGTTATCGCCGATACGCAGGGTGGCGCGGCCGACATCGGTTTTTGGAGCAAGAAAAGAGCCAAGCACCTTATCGGTGCCAAGTTTACCGACATACATGACAAATTCTTTTTTAATGCCCTTGGTATCAATATTTACGATTTTTTTGTAGGAAACATAAGATTCAGGATTTAGTGAGCGGTCGATTTTTTCGAGAGCTTCGGCCTTGTCGGGAAGTGCGCTGTCGGAAGCGACTGCCAGATTGGCAGTTTCAGTGCCGGTGCTGACTTCAGTCGCAGCGGAATGACTGGCGGTTGTTTCAGCCTTAACCAGCCCGGTTATGTTGCACATGACCGCTATTACAAGCAAAATTAGACTTTTATGAAGAATGGGGTTTAGCATGTTATCTCCTTTGTTTCAGTTGCGCAGCGCTTCAACCGGATCAAGTCTTGAAGCTTTGTAAGCCGGTTCTATCGCACCCAGCAAAGTGACCAGAATTACAATAAAAGTAGTTGCCAGCATTGTTGTCAGAGAAATCTGCGGTGCCAGGAGAATATTGTCATTCTGCCCGAAGCTTATCGTCATTTCGGCCGCCTTAACTGCCCGCACCAGCACCCAGCCTGTTATATTGCCGACAGCCGCACCGGCTATTCCCAGAAACAGACCCTCAAAGATAAACAAACCCATGATAGATGATGGCATAGTACCAATCGCCGCAATGGTGCCAATCTCTTTGGTGCGCTCGTATACCGCCATAAGCATTACATTCATAATGCTTATCAATACTATTGTTACCAGAATAGCCTGAATGAAAATCGTCATCAGATCTATCATGTTGGCGATATTGTTGAACGGGCTCAGCGCTTTCCAGGAATGAACCTCAAACACCGGCTTGCCTTTGTCGTCAACAATGTCTTTGAAAGCAATCTGCAGCTTTTTCATTACCGGTGTCAGCTTTTCGGCGTCTTTGAGGCGTATGGCAACTTCGCTGACCTGAAGGCTTTCCATGCGCAACAGTTCTCGCGCATCATCGATATGAATATAACCGTATTTACCGCTCGGACCGACCGCTGTTTCAACAATACCGCTGACTACCAGGGACGTGCCATTAACCGAACCATCGACGTTAGTAGCGATCACAACAACATCAGAGGCAACAGCGAGTTCGAGGCCGCGAGCAACCAGGCTGGGCAAAAGAATCTGACCTTTTTCGAGAAACTTGCCCTTTATAATACGGCCCGAAAGCAGCGGGGTTACCAGGTTTTCGTGCCCGGGTTCGATCGCCGAGAGTTTAATATTGGTTGTGTCAGCATAATTGCTCAGCAGTGTTGCCAAAAGAATGCGCAGAGTATAACCTTCGATTTCACTGATTTCAGCAAGAGTCTTTTTGAGCTGATCGATGTGTTTTTCTTCTATAATCAAGTTCAGTGGCATCGTATCAAGCGATTCAACATAACCGCTACGGTGAATCTGCAGATGCCCGAGCATTGAATCAGTGATCTGACTGATCATCATATTTTTGAACGAACCGGCGAGTGACGAAAACAGTATTACCGCAACCACGCCAAAGGCGATAATAGACACAGTGAGGCCAGTGCGGCGCTTTTGCCGGTAGAGGTTGCGAAAGGCGATTCTGACTAGTTCCATTATTTGTCACCTCCGTGCCCTGTGGCGTTTTCGGCTGTCGGTTTTTGCAACTGACCGTCTTCGAGCACGTAAACAACATCGGCATGGCTGACCACTCGCGGATCATGCGTCGAAAAAATAAAGCTGGTACCGAGTTGCGTTTTAAGCTCCTTCATGAGATCAATAATTCTGGTAGAAGTCACCTTGTCGAGGTTTGCAGTCGGCTCATCGGCTAAGACAAGCTTAGGAGCCGTAGATAGCGCCCGAGCAATGGCAACACGTTGTTTCTGCCCACCAGAGATCTGATTCGGAAACTTATCAGCCTGCTCGGCAATGCCGACTCGTTCCATCAGTTCGCTGACTATTTTCTGGCGTTCAGTTGCCGGTGTTGGTTTTACCATCAGCAGAGGGTATTCAATGTTTTCGCGCACCGTCAGCACCGGAATCAGATTGAAATCCTGAAAAATTATGCCGATGTTGTGTCCGCGAAAATTAGCGCGTTGCCTTATATTAAGCTGGTTAACCGCCTGACCGGCTACGACGAGTTCGCCGCTGGTTTGTACGTCAAGACTGCCAATGAGGTTGAGCAGCGTGGTTTTACCACTTCCGGAAGGCCCGGTAAAGCTGACGAACTGCCCTGGATCGATTTCGAAACTCACTCCCCGCAATGCTTTGACTTCGACCTCTCCAGCCTGGTAGATCTTGACCAGATCTTTTGCTGCGACCAGTGTTTGCATGTATTCACCTCATTATTTAGTATATGTCAATATTAACA
>SABV01000346.1 GCA_009928855.1 Erysipelotrichia bacterium
ACCGACACAAACAACGAAAGGGTCTTTATGAAAAAAATAATTCTCTGCCTGTTTTCTGCTGCATGCCTTTTTTTCTGCTGCCAACCAGCCAGCACCCAGTACGCAACAAATACTTCGACCCTAACCGACAGCGAAAATCAGCCAAGCTGGGAAACAGTCGTCTACGGCGAAGACTGGGAAACAGAACATAAAAGAATAGGGCAAATTTTGCCGGAATTTGCTGCCCAGACAGCGATACCCCCTACAGAGGCAGACAAAGCCGGCATCAACAAGATGTCAGTAGATCAGGCCATGAATATCACCAGAGCAATTGAACAATATTACCTGCGACTCGATAAAATCACACTCGGCTACGCCGGTCGCAAATTCGAAATTACCGCGACACGCACTATCGACAGCTACATTCTGCTGTGGCTGAATGAACCAGAAGTTTATGACGGCGGACGTGCCATTATTTATTCGAGCGAAAAAAATAAAATAGTTGCCGCGTTCTTTGATGGCGGCATTCGAGGGTAATATCACCCCCCGCTTGATTTCAGTATCACCCTGTGTTATATATTATTTTGTAATACATTTAAAAAAGCATCCCGATCGAGGTTGAAGCTATGGAAAACTCAAAGAACAATGAACCCCAGGGATTCATCGCATCTATCGTCAGAACCTTTTTAACCGGCCCGCTTTCGATCCTTCTGATCGTGTTCGCCGTAATTGCCGGCGCTATGGCGATTCAGTTAACCCCGCGCGAAGAAGAACCACAGATAGTAGTACCAATGGTTGACATCTATGTCGGGTTTCCTGGCCATTCGCCGCGAGAAGTCGAAGAGCTTGTCACCCGCCCGCTCGAAAAGCTGATGTGGCAGATTGACGGCGTAGAGCATGTCTACTCGATGAGTCGAAGAGACCAGTCGATGGTCACAGTCAGATTCTATGTCGGCCAGGACCGCGAACGCGCCATGGTTAAAATTCGCGACAAGGTTGACGGCAACCAGGATCTCGTGCCGCCGGGCGTGACCAACTGGATTGTAAAACCAGTCGAAATTGACGATGTCCCAATCGTCACGCTTACCCTGACATCTCCTGACGCAAGTGCTTCAGAACTGCGACGAATAGCTGAAGAAGCTGAAGCGCGCCTGGCAAAAGTCCGCAATGTTTTCAGGTCTGAAATTCACGGGGGCTACCGTCGTGAAGTGCGAATAGAAGGCGATCAGAGCAAGATGCTCGCGCTCGGAGTTTGTTTTGCCGACATTCAGATGGCAATTGCCGCCAACAACCAGTTTGCCGACAGTGGCAAAATTATCTCGGGCGGCACCAGCATGCGCCTGCTTGCGGGCAAGGTCATAAAATCAGCCGGCGAAATTGCGCGTATTCCGATCATGGCGATAAACGGGCGCCCGATCTACGTAGAAGACGTTGCTACTGTTCACGACACCGTCGAAGAACCAGAACGATACCATCATTCAACCTATGGGCAGGCATCACAAAAAGCCGAACCCGGCGAACGCCATCCGGCGGTAACTATTTCGTTCAGCAAGAAAAAAGGCACAAACGCAGTTGAAGTAGCCCGCGAAATTGTTGCCGAAGCCGAAAAGTTAAAAGGAAAAGTTATTCCGCCCGAGGTTGACCTGATTGTCAGCCGTAATTACGGAGCGACAGCCGACGAAAAAGTCAACGAACTGCTTTCCAGTATGCTATTCGCCATTTTAACCGTTGTTGGCCTGATGGCTTTTACCATGGGCTGGCGCGCTGCAGTAGTAGTCGGGCTTTCTGTGCCGGTAAGCTTTGCGCTGGCACTTTTCATAAACCTTATAGCCGGCTACACAATAAACCGCGTCACCCTCTTTGCGCTGATTCTCAGCCTGGGCCTGGTTGTCGATGACCCGATTACCAACGTAGACAACATACAAAGACACTTGCAGATGGGCAGAGAAGCGCCCGAAAAAGCCGCTTTGAGCGCCGTAATGGAAGTAATCGTGCCGGTCATCATGTCGACTCTCGCGATAATAGTTTCATTCACTCCAATGTTTTTTATAACCGGCATGATGGGCCCATACATGGGACCAATGGCCATTAATGTGCCGCTTACCGTGACCTTCTCAACGGTATGTGCATTGACTTTCGTTCCGTGGGTGGCACTGAAGCTGCTCAAAGGTGTAAAAAGCGATAACCAGACAGAGAACGATGGCGTTCCGCCGTGGATACGCAGCTTTTACCGAAGCATAATGGCGCCATTTCTCAAAAAACGCAACGCCATCATTTTGATACTGGCGATTTTTGTAATGCTAGCCGGATCTCTGCTATTAATGGTCTTCAGAAAAATACCGCTCAAAATGCTGCCTTTCGACAACAAAGACGAATTACAGCTGGTGCTCGATATGCCCGAAGGTTCATCGCTCGAACACACCGACCGGGCAGTGCGCGAATTCGAAAAATATCTCGCCCGCGTTAATGAGGTAAAAAGCATACAGTCTTATGTCGGCATACCGGCTCCAATAGACTTTAACGGCCTTGTTCGTCATTACAACCTTCGCCGCAGCTACAACAACGCCGACATCAGAATAAACCTCGCCCACAAAAGCTCTCGAACACAGCAAAGTCACGCAATCGCTCTAAGGCTTCGCCACGACCTGACGGCAATCGCCCAAAAGTACAACGCGATTGTCAGCATTGTCGAAATTCCACCCGGCCCCCCTGTCTTCTCGACGCTTACAGTAGAGGTTTATGGCGACGAAGATCGCACCTACGATGAAATACTCAAAGGAGCTGAGTTTCTGCAAAAACAGCTTGCAGAAGAAGATAGTCTGCATATCGCTCAGATCGACAACATGAACCAGGCAGAACATGACCGCATCGTGTTCGTGCCCGACATTCAAAAAGCAGCTATGCATGGCCTTTCTACAACCTCCATACAGCAGTTGCTTATGAGGGCGGTGCAGGGCACCAACACAGGCATCGCACACATCGACAACGAACGGGAAGCCGTATTGATCAAAACCCGCCTGCCCCTCGCAGAACGCAACAATATTCAGAGATTGAGCGAGCTGAGTTTGCGTGACCGCGACAGTAACCTGATTCCGCTTGGCGAACTCGGTAAATTTATTATCGAAAAAGAAGAACAGGTCATTCAGCACAAAAACATGCGCCCGGTAGTCTTTGTGACCGCCGAATGCGTTGGGCGACCACCCGCCGAGATAATTCTCGACATGTATCTACGACTGCGCAAACTTTCTCTCCCGCCCGGCATCACCTATGAGTGGGCCGGTGAAGGTGAATGGGAAATCACCGTCAGAGTTTTCAGAGATCTCGGCATCGCTTTTGCCATCGCATTGCTGGGCATTTATCTGCTGCTGGCTGTGCAGATGAACAACTTCATCATGCCGTTACTCGTCATGTCTGCAATACCGTTGGTCATTATCGGCATTGCCCCGGGCTTCTTTCTATTAAACCTGCTAAGCGCAGGCGTAGTAGGCGGATTTCCAGACCCGATTTTCTTTACCGCAACCGGCATGATCGGTATGATAGCGCTTGGCGGCATTGTCATCAGAAACAGCGTAGTGCTCATCGAATTCATTCAAGACTCAGTCAAACAGGGCATGACACTCGAAGAAGCGATTCTGGAAAGTGGCGCCGT
>SABV01000050.1 GCA_009928855.1 Erysipelotrichia bacterium
ATGTTTGTTGCGATGATGATGCCGGTTGTAGCAATTGCCGAAGACAACGGCGAGAGAACAATCGGCAAAGGTGAATTCAAGAAAGAAATCGACGTAAACAAGATCCTCGAACGCATGGAAGAACGCAAAGCCAACATGCTCGAAAAAATCAAAGAGCGTTTTACCAAGCTTAACGAGCGTCTGGCTACTTTTGACGAAAGAATTAACAAAGCCTCTGCTCGCAGAGAAAAATTCAGAGCAGGCAGCGAATCTGGCACAAATGGTGAGAATGCCGCAGAATTGGCAGCGAAGAGAGAAGAAAACCTTAAAGAACGCAAAGTTAAAATCACCGAAAGATACAATAAATTCAAAAAAAACATTGAAGAACGCAAGGCCAATATGTCAGAACGCATGGCCAAGAACCAGGAACAGTTTATGAGCAGAATAGAAAAACTGCCAGCTGCCGACCGTGAAAGAGTCATCGCCGCAAGTGAAAAAATGCGAGCTGAAGTTAAGGCCGAAGCAGAAAAACTGGCAGCCGAAGCTCTTCAGAAACTAGAAGCAACTTATCAAAAGTTGATGAGTCTCTAAACTTCTCTCAGAGCTTGCTGTCATCAACACCAAGCCTTTTCATCCGATACAAAAGCTGGGTTCGCGGAATTTTTAAAATATCTGCGGCCCGGCTTTTTGTTCCTGATGCCTGCTTTAGAGCTTCAAGAATCATCTTTTTTTCGAGCTGTTCAAGAGCTTCAACCAGACCGAAGTCAGAGCGCATCAATTCGCCGGGCTCAAAAAGCATTTCAGACTTTGCCTGATTCGGCAGGCATAATGCAGGCTCAGAGATAAAAAATTGTTCCAGCCCCAGAACGGCAGCGTCAGACATTACCACGGCCCGTTCCAGACTGTTTTTAAGCTGGCGGACATTACCTGGCCACGGCATCAGCGATAGCTTCTGCACAGCTTCTTTGCTTATCGACAGCATCGGGCGCCCAAGTTCTTCGCCGATTCTCTGCAACAGATTATGACAAAGCAGCTCAAAATCACCAGATCTGCTTCTGAGGGGCGGCACATGAATATTAAAAACGCTCAGACGATGCAGAAGATCTTCACGAAAAAGGCCGTTAACGACCATCTTTTCAAGATTTCGATTGGTAGCCGCCACGATGCGCACATCTATCGTCAGAGGGTTTGAGCTGCCCAGGCGTGTAATTTCTTTTTCTTGTAACACCCGCAAAAGCTTCGCCTGCATGGACATTGGAATCTCGCCAACCTCATCAAGAAAGACAGTACCCTGATCGGCGGCCTCAAAACTGCCGATGCGCCGCTGCCTGGCATCTGTAAAGGCACCCTTCTCGTGGCCAAAAAGTTCAGACTCAAAAAGAGTCTCCGGAATAGATGCACAGTTCACTCTGATGAAAGGGCCGTCACACCTCGAAGACAAACAGTGAACAGCTTTTGCAACCATTTCCTTGCCGACTCCGGTTTCGCCGGTAATAAGCACGGTAGAAGGGTAAGGCGACACTTTAACAATCTGTTGTTTAAGCTCTTTAATCACCTGGCTATCGCCAACTATGCCTTCAATCGTGTGGCTCAAACCGGCAGCATCAAGCAAACTGTCTCTCTGTCTGGTCAAACGAAGCTTTTCGCTATCAAGTTTCTTTAATTCGGCAATTTTCTGAATTCTGAACGAAAATTCTTCCATCGACACCGGTTTGGTCAAATAGTCGGTGGCACCGAGCTGCATTGCTGTAACAGCCGATTCGACCGAACCAAAAGCCGTCATAAGAATTACTTCGGGCGGATTATCGACATCTTTACCTCTCACCCGACTTATAATTTCAAGACCTTCGCCATCAGGAAGTCTAAGATCAGTGATTACAAGATCAAAGGCACGGCGATCAAGGCACGCAAAACTTTCTTTTACAGAATGAGCCAGCTCAGCCTCGTGCCCTTCCTGAATTAAAAATGTTTTAAGAGCCCTGGCCAGAGAAGCATTATCGTCAACTACAAGAATTTTCATGTTGTGGTACCTCAATAATAAAAACCGCACCGCCGGCAGCACCGTCATTATAGTTTAATTCGCCGCCATGAGCTTCAACAAGTTTTCTGACCAGAGCCAGACCAAAACCGCTGCCGTCAGGGTTTCCCGTAGCGAATGGAGTAAACAGTTTTTCGCGCATCCCCGCAGGAACCCCAGGGCCGTTGTCGGCAAATACAATTTTAAGCATGTTATCTCTAAGGTGCGCAGAGAAGTAAATAACCAGATTAAGGCCAGAAGTAGCCCGAAAAGAGTTGTTCAGCAGATTATCAAAAATCTGCTGAAACATTGTCGGATCAATATACACCCGCATTTTTTCTTTTATATCGATTTCACAGCTAAATTCTCCAAGAGTCTTTTTTTTAGCTAATACCAGAGCTTTAAAAAAAAGTTCTGGATCGACGGGCTCTGGCTGCGGCTGCACTTTTCGCGAATAATTGAGAAAACTGGTAAGCAGCTTACGCAAATGCATCAACTGCTGGTTGATTTCTTCAATCGAGCTCGAAAATTCTGCCGACTGGTTTATCTTGAGAAGTTCGCGTTTAAGAAGACCAAAATGCATCTCAATAGCAGACAGCGGGTTTCTGATCTCATGAGCGATAGCACCACCGGTAAAAGCCAGTTCATCCAGTTTTCTCATAAAAACCTGTTGAACGTGTTTTTTCTGCTGCTCAAGCTCGACGCCCATCCGAAAAAACGCCTGATAAAGATGATCGAGCTCGCTGATACTGAGCTTTATTTCTTCGGGCCGGGCACCTTTCGCAATCAACTGAACCCCGCCAGCGAGACAGGATATTTTACCAGAAATATTCCGCGCCAGAACGATTGCTACCAGAAGGCTGAGCAGCATCGAAAAAACGATTCCCTCGGCAAGAAAATGCCTGAATTCGCTCACGAGCCTCAAATATTCCATATCTGACTCAATACCGATAACGCCGGCAAGCAGACCATTTAAATCTAGAACCGGGCAGAGAATGATTTTAAACCGACGCGAAGCCCCTGAATATGGGTCAGGAAAAACCATTTCGCCACGGTCGAGCTCATTTATATAGTCAAAAACGAGTTCTTCGGCTTCATCAGCCGTTGGAGGCAACATGGAAGTTTCAGCCAAATACTCACGCGAATAGGAAGCGATAAAAGAAGCCGATTTACCAGAAACATCAAGCCAGTAGAAATTCTGCAGCAGTCCACCGGCTTGTTCAAGCTGCCAGAAGCTTTGCATAGCCTGAATCTGGCGACTTTTATCCTTTTTATCAGATATTGCGAGCTCGGCAAGCATGATCTCTGCAATTCTTTTAAGGCGCAGCGACGCTTCCTGATCAAGGGCGCTGTAAACTCGCGAGTTCAGCCACCCCCAGAGAATAAAAACAGACAACAGCGACGCAGCAAAAACGCCCCAGAAAATTCTGCCAAACAAACTTTCGGGGGCGAGTTTACGAAAAAACCTTTTGCCGGGGTTCAAAGGGTTGCATCAACCTCGCGCCAGCTTACAATCTCTTTTTGAATGGCAAGCTCGTATAAGTTGATATAATCTATCTTTTTATCGACCGTATAATCATAGGTTGAACGTTCGAGAACTTCCTGCCAGTTGTAATAGGTGATTCTGACGTCGTTGGGCATGCGGCGGCGATCAAAATAATCTACAGACAGATTGCCAACGATATCCATATTACAAAGTTTCTTCATCGAAGAATCTGTTTCGAGCTCCATGCCACCCTGGGCATGAAAACACCCCTCAAGGCGCGGGCTGAGATTTCTGAATGGGTGGGTTATGCCAAACCTTGACCAGTCACTGTCGTGATGAGGCTTGTATATAATTTTGCCAGTCTGAGGATTCTCTGTCGAGGTATCCCAGGATTTGTCGCGCAAAGCGATAATACCGACACTTGATTCAAGACCTGAATCGTCTGGCAGCGTAAGAACGTCACCACCAACGTAGATATTGCCCTCAACGACCAGCAGGCCCTTTCCCTTGACCCAGCCTTCGAGAAACACATCACCTTTGATATAGGTCAAACCATTAATTTCAACGGCACGACTGGTATCATGGGCCTTGGTAGGATTGCCAAAATAGCGACTGTATTTATTCGGCACCTTTCGCCAGTCACCCCAACCATAAAGCGGCACTACGTTCTGGTAAGTAACTTCGTTGCGGCCAAAAGCTTCTTCAAAATTAACATTGGTGAAATATTGACCGTGCTTAGGGGTTTCTTGTGGGTCTACAACGCGGTTTGCCAGGCGTTTATAAACTTCTGCCGGGTAAACATTAACACTCTTGTTTTCGTATTTTTTGACCTCGCGGGTCTGAGAATGATAAAGCTCTCCGTTGCTTTTTTCCCACCAGGGCCAATGAAAAATGCCCTGCCATTTATAATACTGGCGATTAACCGGGTTTTCAGAATACTCTATTTCGGTATCACTGAGATCAGCGCCGCCATTCCAGCCTGTCCAGCCAATGCCCATATCAAGCCACGGGTGCTCAAGCTCGTTACGCATTTTGGTCAACATCAACCATTTTGGCAGATCAATGTTGACTCCATCCTGCATATATGTTTTACCGCCCTTAACGATAAAACCCCATGGGTCCCAAAAATCGAAGGTTTGTATTTTAAAAGAATCAGGGTCAGATTTATTAAGAAAAAGGCCATGCTCAGGGGCAATCATGCCGACAGCATTAGCGTTTAAAGGCCCTTTTAAAAGCATAGCTTTCAGACTCTTTTTTACTTCAACCTGTTTGCGAGTATTGTGAAAAGACCCCTGCGAATTGATGATGATGCTCCCCTGGCGGGCAATTTCACGCGGAACACCCTGGGCAATAAGGTCTTCAAAAGCCTTTTTATCAAGTTGCCAGCTGAGGCGCGCTTTTACGGTTCCACCCTGAACAATAGGGGTAACCGACTTAGTGCCCTTGGAAAGACGGGACAGATCCATATCGACGCTACCCTCATCCTGCTGGGTGATAAGCTTGTAAAAGGCGTTTTCCGGGTCATTCATCTGACTTTTAACAGCAAAGAGAGTCTCTTCAACTCCGGCCTCGGCCAGCAACAACGATATGGTTGAATCCACATAGTTTTCTGAATGATAAACTTCACCACGCATGAAATAGATCATTCCGTAGACTATAATGCTTATAACCGCGATTGTACATATCGTAAAGAAAAGGGCGATACCGGCTCTTCTGGCATGTAATCTCTTCATAGAATCTGTTCCCTTCAAGCACTCATTACCACAATAATAACAACGTACGCCCCGATTGCGCAAGGTTAAGAACTATTAAGGTCAAAGAAGCGGTTCACTATCTTTGCGCACAAATCGCCATTCGCCGAGCATTCGGTCTGCGTCCTCCTTGAGGTGGTGGTGGCCGACCAGCTCAAAAATTACCTCAAAATTTACCGGGTCATCAGAATGGTGCGAACGTAACCAGCCCTTCACTTCTATCTCTTCAAACAGTTTCACACCGGGTTTTTCATCGGTAAAATATTCTGCTGTAAGAAAAGCCATACCTGCAGTATCAATAAGAACCTCATGTTCGGTGCTGTTTACGGTGAGAGACTGAGATTTTTCTTTCAATCCTCTGGTGGAATATGAAGTCGGCGGCGTGATCCTTATGTTTTCAAATTTTTTCTCGTCGGGACGCCCCTGAGGCCGAAAAAGAATTTCGCAGCGATGAAAAGGGATAACAACTGTCTCGGACGAAGAAGCAACAAAATAAATCTTCATGCTCAGATTCCATTGATAAGCCCCGGGCTGGCTCATTCCTGCGATCGCACGCTGCAATTCAATCTTGCCATCGATAATTTCAAGACTGGGCCTTTTCTGAACCGGGTAAAGCAGCTTGATCAGATCAGATCTACGGGCAGATCTGGTAGAATTGGCCTCACGCCAGGGCACTTCGTGGGTAACTATGCCATTACTGTCTGGAATTCTTATTACAAAAGGCGAACGCTCGGTCTCAAAAACCAGCGCAACAACAGTTTTGCCGTTATAAGGCACAGAAAGACTGATTAAATTGGGCGCCAGCAGCTGATCAAACCTGGATCTGACTTTGGCAAACCAGATAGAGAGTTCTTCAAAATCAGCACCAACGACGCCTTTTTTTTCGTCAATGCCGATCAACCACATAATAGGTTCTCCACGGGCTGAGTTAGCGTGAGCCGCTATTCTTCTGGCCGCTCTGAAATGGTCGCGCGGCCATTCGGCCTTCAGCTCTACCATGTCGTCTTCAATAGGCTGGCCTTTTTCGAGGCGGTCAATAATATCCAGAACCTTGAATTCTATTTCCTGTTTCTTCATCAACGCTCTCTCTGAAATTAAAACAATGGCCGACTCGGCTAAGAGTCGGCCACGCCAAATGTCTTAAAGCATCATTCGCCCTGCGGGGCAGGTTCAGTCGTCGTCATAGTCGGATCATCCACTGTTATGGGTTCAACCGGAGAAGCTGCAGGAGCAGGCGCAGCAGCGCGCGCTTCGACTAGTTTCTTAAGTTCTTCATCAAGACCGGCCATCGGATGACCGTTCCAGACGATTTTGCCGTCAACCACGATAAAAGAAGAAGGAATACCGCTGACACCATAATCATTGCCAGAATTGCTGTCGGTGCCAACGATCCAGGTCATGCCAGCTTTTTTGTTGAATTGAGTTACAGTTTCGAGAGGCTCATTCGAGAGCGACACCACCATAACACCCTGATCTTTATAAGTTTCATAAAGAGTTTTAATGTGAGGGATACTGGCTCTGCAGGGCGGACACCATGTAGCCCAGAATTCAACGACAACAATTTTGTCTTTGTGATCTGCAAGTTTGAAGCCATCAGCATTTATCCAGTTGCCAGCCGATACTTCAGGTGCCACAGAGCCTTCGCCCTGAGTGCATCCCGGAACAATAAAACCAAAACAGAAAATAAACAATGCGAACACAAGCAAACCGATTTTTCTCACGTTATAACCCTCCTGATAGTAGATACAATAAAATAATATTACAATTTCTTACCAAAGTAAAGGAGATTAAATTAGTATCATAAAGTTAATAATTCTTTGTATAGCTCCGGGCGACGGTCTGCCATAAGATCGTTGCGAGGTGTTATCATCTTATTTCTCGCCAGCTCAAGATCGAAATCAAAGACTCTGGCCTCTTCTGTGTCAGCACCCGCCTGGTAAACGACTTCCCCCTTCGGGTTGGCAATAGTAGACATGCCGGTAAAAGTCAAACCATGCTCAGTGCCAATGCGATTACCGGTAATTACATAAACATGGTTAACCAGAGCATGCACAGGCACCGACCGTTGCGCAAATCCTGGAAGCACGAGGGCTGAACTATGGCAGATCACATCTGCACCCTTGAGAGCCAGAATCCGCCAAACTTCAGGAAATATCCAATCAAAGCACACCAGCATGGCAATGTTGCCAATCGAAGTTTTAAAAACGGGCAAACCCACATCGCCAGCAGAAAACACATCTTTTTCGTTGTAAAAAAGGTGAATTTTGCGGTATTTGCCAATATAGCCTTCGGGCCCGATAAGCACAGAGGTATTATACAATTTAAACCCGTCTTTTTCGCAAAAGCCCGAGGCTATATATGAATTTTGACGCTTACAATGATCAGCGAGCAAAGCGATAAAACGGCTGTTCTCAATCTCTTCTGAAATCTCAAAAGCATCTCTTCTGGTCGGAAAATTATAACCAGAATTGCAAAGTTCGGGCAACACAAGCAAGTCTGCAGCCGGCGAATCTTTAAGCAGCTTTTCCAGTTTTACCAATGTTGCATCTAGATCACACAACTCAGGAGCAAATTGAACAAATCCCGCCTTCATAGTTCTATCTCCAGACTTTATTTTGGCAGACCCGCCTCAGGCAACGGTAAAACCATCTTTGAGACGCAATCTTTCGCGCCCATCGAACATCTTACGGCGCATAAGCCACAAACTAAGTATAACACCAAAACCGGTTCCTGACGAAATCATAAACATAATAAGAATCTGGTAACGCACGGCATCAGAAGCAGTATTGCCGGCAAGAATCTGACCGGTCATCATGCCCGGCAAACTCACCAGGCCTGCAGCAGCCATCGAATTTATAATTGGTATCAAGCCAGTGCGAACACTTTCGCGCCAGATATCTTCAATAGCCTCAACAGAAGGCTGTCCAAGAGCAAGTCGCTGTTCAATGGTTGCACGGCGGCTCCAGGCAAGACCCGAAAAAGTATTCATGGCAAGCGCAATACCATTCATGGTGTTTCCGAGAAGCATACCAAGAATCGGAATAGCATAACGTGGGCTGTACCAAGGGTCAACTTTGATAACCAAAGCCAGAATCAGCACCATTATTGAAAAAGACGAAAGCATCATCGAGCTGGTACCAATAAAAAAACTTCCCGAACCCTTAACCTTTATTTTCTGGCGCGCCATAACCTCATAACCGGCTGCACAGAGCATCACCGTCCAGATAAAAAGCACCAGCCAGAAATTAACCGTTGTAAATACGACATTAAGCACCAGTCCAATGAGGGAAAGCTGGATCGTCGTTCTCAAAGCCGCAATCAAAAGCGGCCTTTCGATTTCGACGCGATGGCGAAAGCTTAAAAAAGCAAGCAGCATAACCAGTGTACTGGCCATAAAAAGCTCAAACGAACCAAGCGGAATTACATTCATCGCAACCGCCTCATCTCTCCGCCGGGCAGAATCTCACAATGCTGTGAAGCAACGCGTGCAAGTTGTTCTTGATCATGACTCACCCAGAGCGAGGGAGCGTCATGTGCCTCCAGATAATTCAGAATAAATTTTTCAACGGCCTGTGCATTTTTCGGATCAAGACTTGCAGTAGGCTCATCCAGTAGAAGCGCAAGAGGCTTGTTCTGCAAGAGACGCAGCAATGCCAGCCGCTGTTTTTCGCCAGAAGAGAGTCTGCTGATTTCCCAGGTCATCACATCATCAGAAAAACCCAGAGCATTCAGCCAATCAGCCTGGAGTGATTTTGCAAAATGCAACCCGGCAGTCTCGTGCCACCAAAGGCTTTCTGCAGGCATAAAAGCGACTCTACGCCGCCACTCCGGGCCGCTGATGTTCTGGCTATCAGTTTCGCCAAGAGTTATTCTGCCAGAATGGGGCTCCAGATCACACAAAGCACGCAGCAAAAGACTCTTACCCGAACCCGAAACACCACTCAAGCCCATTATCATTTTCCCGGAAACGCCAAAATTATAAGGCCCCCGGCTCAAGAAACTCAGTTGTTCGGCTTTAAGCTCGCTCATAATGTCATAACTCCAAAGTTAATTTAACATACGACAAGAAATTATTACGAAAAAATTCAAAATTGTGCGAAACATGCCGATGGAAGCCTTGAAAATTACAACTCTGGAGCAACAATGTCTTTGAGCAGTTCAAGCAGAGCAATGCTTCTGCTGGTGTTGATAAGTGTTATCATGACCGGCTGCAACGCCTTCGAATCATTTGATCGCAATTTAAACGATCGAGACCATGAGGCATTGCTTGACGAAGCCAATCTCAGACTTGACGCGGCCGATTACATCTATGCGCTCGACCTGTTTGACCGGGTAATAAATGAGGGCGGCGCCAGCGACGAAAGCTACCGTGGTCGCGCTTCTGCCCGCGCCGGATTAGCCGGGTTCAACATGTTCGCAGTGCTAAATGCCCTGCAAAACGGTGTGAGCACTACCGATTCGTCAGCTGTAATTTTTTCGGCAGCAAAGCTTGTAACCGATCTGGATTTGCTGAACAGCGCGATTGAAGATATGAACAGACTGCTGCAACCGGGCAATGAGGATAAGCTCTTCAGATCGCTGATGGCCATTCTTTCGGCTTCTAAGAGCCTGGTTCAGAAATATGATACCAATCTCAACAAGAAGCTTGACACGCCTGACCAGATCGATTTTGACACGCAGGATGCCAAAACTCCTCGATGGCCCGACATTTATCAACGCCTCACCTCATCATCTTCACCCTTTTCAATTGAAAAAGCTTATATCGAACTTGCCAGATCATTTGATGGACGAGGCACCCAATGGATAACGATTTCTCCCATCAACGGCATCACGTATACGGGAACCTACACCCCGGCCAACCGCAACGTCATCATTGCAAGCGGCAATTTCGCAGACATTCTCGAAAATGCCAACGCCCGGTTCGACAACTCCGCAACAGAATTTAAAAATCTGCTGCTCTCTCTCGACGGAGCCAACTGATGAGAAAACAGTTAACACACAAATTACTTATTGGAGCGATCCTGATCTTGGGAGCCGTTTCAAGCGCCGGAGCCGACACACCGCTCGTTTACGAAACCGCCCGTTCTCTTGGCATGGGGGGAACATGCGTCGCGATTGCCGATGATCAGCAGGCGCTATTCTGCAACCCAGCAGGGCTTGGCATGCGCTCCAGCAAAGCCTATTCGATTTTAAATGGATTTGCGGAACGCAATGAAGATTATGATAGTGTAAATAGTCGTATCGAAGATCTTACAGACAATGACACTTCTGCCGCAAGATCAGCCAACTTTAACAATCTGATGGCAATAATGGGCAAGACCGGTCATCAGGCCTGGTCGAACATGTCTTATTACCTTGGTGGCAACGGCTTTGGGATGTCGGCATATTATCGCGAAGCCGAGACTTTTTCGGTCGAAAACCCGGCAAGCCCCAGAGTTACTACAAAAGTAGACAAAGACACAGTATTGTCGGGTTCTTTTGCCAGAACTTACGGCGAATCACAGATTCTTTTTAAAGACCGTGCAAGCGGCTGGTGGGGCGGCACTCTTAAGTTTGCCAGTCGCAAAACCGCAAATCACACCTTTTACGCAAGAGACTTTGCCGCCTTGACACCTGCCGCGTTTAAAGACACCGATCGAAGTGGCGTAGCACTCGACTTCGATCTTGGCGCTATCTGGCAGCTGAATAATCCCTGGCAGACCTCAATCGGCATCTTTGCAGGCAATATGCTGAGTTCTGAATTTTCTGAAGAGGCCGGCACACTTAAACGACAGCTTGCCGTTGGCACCTCGATAAAACCGCTGACAGGGCCGCCAGAACGCAACGAAAAACTCATTCTGGCCGCCGATTACTGGGAAACAGGCGATAACACCACCGCTCTTACCAAACTAAGACTGGGTATGCAACTAAGAGTTGCAAAATATCTACACCTGCTGTGTGGCCTGCGCAGCGGTTACCCCACCGCCGGTCTCGCATTCGCGTGGCATGATTTAAAAATTCAGGCTGCGACATACGGCGAAGAACTTGGCCAGCGCCCGGGAGACCGCGAAGATCGTCGCCAGGCCATTTCCATGACCCTCGAATTTTAATTTTCAATCTCAATAAAAGAGCAACGCGCGAGCGGGATTTTTGCCAGAGAATTGAGCAAACCATTTTTTATTTTTCGTGCGTTTGCCCTGCTACAAAACTATGAATCATTGATTGGCAGTTAACTTTCTGATAACATAAAAGACAGATAGTTCACAATGAGGAGTTAGTTATGAGAGCACTTGAATACACAATGATCATTTCGCTATTACTTGCTGTACCGGCCACCGAGACAATGGCGCAAAACGCCAAACGGGCTAAGGGGCAATTTTCTCAGAGAAGCGCAAAAATCAAAGAAAAATTTCAGAAGCGCCAGACAGGAAACGAAACTGTTTCAGCTGAGCGAAAACAGGCCATAAAAGAAAAGATAGCAGCACGCAGGCAAAATAGAGACGAAAACAAAGCTATTTCAAAAGAGCGCCGGCAGGCTATTAAAGAAAAACTAGAAACCTTGTGCCAGAACAGCGAAAACACGCAGGCGCTGCGGGAACGCATAAGAGCCTTTCAGGAAGCTAAAAAAGCTCAGGACAAAGACCTGATAAAGCAGCAGAAACGAGAACTTCAAGAACAGTGGAAAGCAATGTCACCGGAAGAAAGACAAGCTCTTGGGCAGCAGATACCGGAACTCGTTCACCGTTTCAACAGCATGGAAAAAAACGACAAAACCAAGACTCTTGAAGGAACAATCACCAAAGAAGGCAAATCATGGAAACAAGAAGCTGTTATAACCGGCGAAGGCGGCAAACAGCTTGGCCTGACCGGCGAAACAACGGCAACAAACGGGCAGGCTTCTTTCAATAGAGAACTGACCGGTCCCAAAGGCAAAAAAACCTTGGTAAGCGGAACCCACGTCAAAGAAGGCGATACAGTTACCACCGACAAAGTTTATACAGGCGAAAGCGGCAAAGAACTGCATCTTTCGGGCTCCAGCACAAAAGAGGGCAACGTAATTACAACAACAGTAACTAGTGACAGCGGCAAAATTGCTACTCACCAGGTTACCGGCACCATTGAAGAAACAGGTCTTCACACCCAGAGCTCTCTGACCACAGCCCAGGGCCAGGTCATTGAGACTTCATCAGACTGGATGGTTGATTTTTTAAACGATCTCGAAGAATAAATGACGCAAAAACAAATCATAGGATGCATCCTTGGAACAGCTGCCGGAGATGCTCTTGGCCTTCCATATGAAGGCCTGTCGCGGCGACGCGCTGCCAAGATGTTCGGACCACCGGATCGTCATAAATTTCTTTTTGGCAAAGGAATGATTTCTGACGACACCGAGCATACGTGCATGGTGGCGCAAGCTCTTATCAGCTCGGGCGGTAACGAAGATGCCTTTGTCGCATCTCTGGGCTGGCGATTTCGCTTCTGGTTTATGGGCATGCCTATGGGCATAGGCTTTGCGACATTACGGGCCATTTTAAAGCTCTGGCTTGGTTTTGGCCCTGAACACAGCGGCGTTTTTTCTGCAGGCAATGGCCCTGCAATGCGTGCTGCAATTTTTGGTGCCACTTTTGACGACACAAAAACTATCAGCAAATTTGTTCGCGCTTCGACGCGAATTACCCACACCGACCCGAAAGCTGAGTATGGTGCGCTGACAATTGCCCTTGCGGCACAAATGGCGCGGCGGCCCGAACCGGTATCCGGCAAAAATTTTCTGCATGAGCTTCATGAAATCCTCACAGATGAAGGCAAAGAAATGCTTTCACTGATAGAAAAAGCCGTAAATGCAGCAGACAAAGGCGAATCTACAAAATCATTTGCCGACAGCCTCGGGCTTGGCAACGGCGTTTCCGGATACGTTTACCATACGGTCCCCGTCGCAATACACGCCTGGCTGACCAATCAGCGCGACTTCAGATCGGCAATAACTTCAGTAATCGAATGCGGCGGCGACGCCGATACTACTGCCGCCATAGTCGGTGGAATCGTAGGTTCAGCAGTTGAACGCGATGGAATTCCACAAGAATGGCTCAGTAATCTTTTTGAGTGGCCACGCTCGGTCACATGGATGGAAAACCTCGGCACAGAGCTTTATAAAAGCCTGGAATCCACAACGAAGGTTCAACCGCCCGGGCTGCCTTTTTGGGGGCTTTTGCCGCGCAACCTATTCGCCCTGACGGTCGTTTTACTGCACGGCTTCCGACGGCTTTTTCCACCATATTGAAATAAAACGGCAGCCTGCTTGCAGTTTTATTCAGGTTGGTATAACCTTTCGGCCTATGAGTGAACCATTCATTGATACAGACGAACGACTCGACACCGTTCCGGGCACCAATCTCAGCCTGATTCAAAAAATAGATGGCACCGCCTTTGCCATCGACACGTTGTTGCTCGCCAATTTTGTTAAATTCAATGCCGACATGACAAATGCCGCCGACCTGGGCTCTGGAAGCGGCATTCTCGCTTTTCTGCTTAAATATAGAAACCCGGCATTACAGATAACTGGTTTCGAGCTTCAAGAAAACTTTATCGATCTTGCACACCGCAATCTGCAGCTGAACAAACAGTTTGCCGATGTGAATTTTGAGCAGATGGATGTCAGAGAAATACCAGCCCGCATACTGCCCGAGTCATACGATCTTGTTGTCTCAAACCCCCCATATTTTCAGGCCGGCAGTGGACGCCTGCCTGCCCGCCCCGGAAGAGCTATGGCAAGGCATGAACTGAACGGCACAGTTAAAGACTTTGTCGAGGCAGCGACCTATCTGTTGCCTTATGGAGGCAGATTCTGCCTGATAATACCGAGCGGCAGATTTTACGAGATCATCGACTATCTCAAGGCTGGCAATTTCGGGTTGAAGCGTCTGCAGTTTGTCATGCCCAAAGAAGGCGAAAAGTCACATCTGGTAATGATCGAGGCTGAGCGCTTCTATAACGGACACCACGAACCGATGCCAAATATAATCATTCACATGGCCGATAACAGCTTCAGCAATGAGCTGCAAACCTTGTTCAGCGCAGGGCTAAAATCATACACCCGCCCATAACGGCATTCCACGCTCTGTCCAAAAACACTTCATAACGCACAGATTACGAGTTATCCTCGCAATTAAACCCCACACCCGGCAATTTACCCAGCCGCTGAAACAAAAGGGGCCGCCTCTTATGAGACAGCCCCTTTGTTGATAAGCAATCTGGTTTATTCTTCCGCAGGCAGGTCGTAAAGAATGTCATCCCATGGATGGCGGTAAAGAGAAGCTTTTTGGCGACTCTGATCCATGTAATGGCCGATCATACCTATGGTGCGACCCAGCAGAAACAGCCCATTAAGGCCACCACTATCGACCACCGATTGAATTCTGGCCGAATCCCAGCCCAGACCATACATCATATCGACAGACAGAACGCCAATAGTACCGTCAACATTGAGAATCAATGTATCTTTTTTGGCAGTAGTCAGTTGTTCGACTTCAAGAGCGTAATCAAGCAATCTGGTTTTTGGAAAGTTCTTGCGTGCATAATCTTTAAGCAGCTCAACACGCATATCGGGGTTCTTCAAACTCTTGATACGATGACCGATGCCCTGAATTTTGATGTTCTTTTTCTTCATATCACCGATAAAGGCGTCGGCAGACATTCCGGCATCCTGAGCTGCCTTAAACATCAGAGCAGCACCAGCAACCGCTCCACCAAAACGCGGGCCAATAGTTAGCATACCTGAAGCAACCGCGCTCATAAGATCGCGACCGGCGCGGGCGGTGACAATCGTGTTGTGTGCGCCTGAAACCGCAGGCCCGTGATCAGCACAGAGCTTGATTACTATTTCCATAAATTCGGCAGCCCATTTTGGCAAACGTTCTTTAAACCACAAAAGACCGATAGTTTCACCGACCGAATAGTTTTCGCCGATAACCTTGCTGATCTTGTGGCCGGCATAGAGCAGTTCGTCTTTTGAGTCATCGGAAATCGTGCAGGTGAAGCTGGTTGGTTTGCGAACCATGTTTCTGGCAACCGCTTCTGCGTAATCCATCGGGATCACCGGGGGTTCGACTTCAGGAGCCGGTTTGATGGTGCCTGCAGCGACCAGTTTTTCATAGGTTTCTTTAATGGCTTTGTCGTAATCATCAAAAGACTGCGGCACAATTACGCCGGCTTCTTTGAGAGCGGCATTCTTGGCTTCGGCAGTTTCACGGCTGGCATCGGCTTTAGCACCGGCATGACCGAACTGAATGCCCTTAGGCATGTATTTGATAGAAGTGCCGGTAACCCACATAACCAAGGGTTTAGTGATCTTTTTTGTCTTAACGGCTTCGACAATTTTCCATTCTTCTTCGCCGCCAACCTCGCCGAGACATACAAGCATCTTGATCGCGGGGTTAGCCTCGAAGCGTAGCAGATGTTCGAGCAGGGTAGAACCGGCATAAGCGTCACCACCAATGGCAATACCTTCGTAAAGACCATCAGTATTAAGCGCGATGATGTTATATGCTTCATTAGACATACCGCCCGATTTGCTGACAAAACCAACAGAACCGGGGCGATGCAGCTTCGATTCGATAATGCTTTCGATAGTTCCGCCAGTGTTGGCAACCTTAAAAGCGCCAGCCGCAATACCCCCGACAGTGGCTGGCCCGATAATGACCTTGCCACGTTCAACAGCCAGAGCACGAAGATGTCTTGCCTGTCTTTCGGGCATGCCTTCTGCAATAACAACAATAGTGCGCAACTGCGCTTCGTCGAGGCCTTCCATGGTTGTATCAAATGCGCTTCTAAAAGAAGCGAAGTTGATCATGACATCTATGTCAGAATGTTTTTTCAAGGCACTTTTAACATCCGGATAAATCGGAATAAATATTTCTTTTTTGCCCCAGAAAACTTTCTCGGCTCCGGTTTTGCCCGGGTCAATCAACGCAGCTACAGATGGGGTGGTTCTCCTGCAGCAGTAATCAAAATCAAGCATGCGCTGTACAGCCTTTGTCTGCATGCCGTAAATGAGAGCGGTGGTATTTCTATCAAAAAGCAGATAATCTGGACGACTCATTGTGCTTTTCCTTTCTTGTTATGACTGGAGCGCATCAGAGACAACGCGGGTCATGTGATATTCGGGGCCATGAACTTCGATCGGCACGCCAAGTTTATCAGCGGCTGTCTTGAGATTGGCAAGACCTTCATGATAATTGGGACCGCCACGGCGCACGAAAATTCTGGCGTTAACCTTTTTAAGTTTTTCGCCATACTCGTTAAGAGCCTTAATTATACCGGTAAAAGTTTTGGCAACATCGGTAAAGTTAGCAATACCGCCACCAAGAATAAGAGTCTTCGGACGCCCCTGTGCGTCAGGTTTGCGTGTCATCAGATCAAGAACGATCCTGGCGTATTCGTAAGTCAAATTCGCGCTGGGGTTGCCAGAATATTCGCCATAAAAAGCGAGTTCTTTTGCAAAGCCCAGATCGCAGACTGTATCAGCATAAATAACCGATGCGCCGCCGCCAGCAACCATGTTCCAGATTATGCCGTCAGGGTTGAGAAGAGTCAGCTTCAACGAAGCTCCAGAAAGCGCATCAAGCTCGCGAATCTTCATTTCTTCGGGGCTGAGATTCTGCCCAAAAGCGGCCGGAAATTCAATATCTTCGCCCCAAAGCTTTGCACAACAGAATTCTGCCGTATCATCAAGTTTGGCAACCATATCGAGCGGCACTATTTTTGTACCGGCAATCGCAAATGGGTTGATTTCGAGATAAGCAAAATGCAGCGCCGCAAAATATTTATAAAGACCACGCAGGAAATTAGCCACCATCTTCTTGTTCTGACCAAGTTCTGCAGGCAGAACCTTTTCGACGTCAACGTTTTCAATACCGCCAAGAATAGGAATCTTTATGGTAACTACCTTATCCCAGTTTTCTTCAACATTGATGCCACCTTCGAGCGAAAAGTAAATCAGATCGCCTTCGGCAGAAGACTTGATAGCTGCGTAATATTCGGCTTCATGAGCCACACAAGGCTCGATAAGAAAGTGTGTCAGAACGCCGTCGATACCGTTAACCGTCTGTTTTTTGCCAAGACGCTCTTCTATCCATTTTTTTGTCTCAGCAAAATTTTTATTAACCAGCACCAGACCATGCTTACCGCGCTTACCAAAAAGCTGATCGGGTTTCGCCACCAGTTTTTCGGTTTCAAGCCAGGGGTTATCTTTTCTAAGTTTTTCCCAGTCGGTTTCACTGCTGACCAGTACTATTCTTCCGTCATAACCAATACCTTCAGCACTATAGCTGTCGAGATGTCTTGCAAGCATTTTCTTTCCATGAAATTCACGAATTCCGCGTTGTGCCATTTCTTTTATTTCTCCTGTGTAATATGCAGGTTAGACGATAAAGCTTATATCTCCATTAAATTTCGTGTCAAGTTTCTTCTCCCTTAAACAGGGCAAACACATTAAAAATTTGAGAATTTGCGCGAGTTAAGACTGGTCAGATTTTTTTAACTCGGCACTATCAGGGTTCGCCAATTTATTGCGAGCCAATTGCAATAGAAAATCAGCCCCTTTGTTCAAAAAAAATAGCCATAGATTTTTTACAGATTTTTTCAGCTAAAGCGACAAAAGTGACGCAGTGAATGAAAATTGCGACGTTGCTGCGACACTAAACACAACTCAAAGACTATCTGATTTTTTCCATAAAGGCTTTGAATATAAGCCTTTCGAACATTCATATTTTTATGGCATAGTTGTTGCTGTATTTAAACTGGTATTTTGCCTTTTTTAATCTTCAAGTTACTTTAAGAGGTGTTCTGTTTATGGATATCAACAAAATGACGCAAAAATCACAGGAAGCCCTGCAAAAGGCTCAGAACATCGCCATTGAACATGGGCATCAGGAAATCGGCTCAGAACATCTGCTGGCAGCACTGGTGGCA